>JABDIP010000357.1 GCA_013003675.1 Inquilinus sp. | reverse complement strand
CAGCGTGGGAGGGTGAGGGGGCTACCGACGCGGTCTATCGCGCGGTGGACGACATGACCGCGACCCTGCACAAGACGCCAACCGCGGCCGCCCCGCGCGCGTCCCCGCTGGCGGTCCTGGGCCGGGTCGAGGGGCTGCCGATCGTACTGGTCTTCCTGCTGGTGATCGCCGTCTTCATGGTGTTGGCGCCGAACACCTTCCTCGGCGACCGGATCTACAAATCGCTGCTTATCACCTTGCCGCCGCTGCTCATCGTCGGGCTCGGCCTGACGCTGGTGATTGCGGCCGGCGAGATCGATCTGTCCTTCCCGTCGGTCATCGCCCTGTCCGGTTTCGTCTTCGCCGCCTGCTACCGGTTCGACCAGGTGCCCATTCTCGCCTTCCTTGCCGAGGGGCTGGAGGGCGAGGCGCTGTTCGCCATGAAGGCGCGCATGGCCTGGGTCGGGATGGTTCTGGCGATCGTCGTCGGCGGGCTGGTCGGCGCGGTCAACGGGTTGCTGATCGCGCGGATCGGCATCCCGTCGATCATCGCCACCCTGGCGACCCAGTTCCTGTGGCGCGGCGTCGCCGTCGTCGTGGCCGGGGGCCTGTCCTACAGCCTGCGCGGGGTGAAGCAGGCCGGCGTCTGGCAGGTGACCAGCGGGCGGCTGCTCGACTGGTTCCCGATGCAGGCGGTCTGGGCACTGGCGATTGCCGTCGTGCTGTGGTTCGTGCTGAACCGGCACCGCTTCGGCGAAGCGCTGCTGTTCATCGGCGACAACCAGCAGGTCGCGCGGGTGATGGGCATCGACGTGGCGCGCGAAAAGACCCGGCTGTTCGTTCTGATGGGCCTGTTGGGCGGCGTCGCCGGCGTCTTCCTGACCGCCGAGAACATCACCTTTTACACCAACCAGGGGCAGGGCTATCTGCTGCTGGTGATGGCCGCGGTCTTCATCGGCGGCACGTCGATCTTCGGCGGCTCCGGCACCATCGTCGGCACCGTGTTCGGCGTGCTGATCGTGCTGGTGGTGCAGGCCGGCATCGTCGCCGCCGGCGTCGGCGGTTTCTGGAACGATGTGGTGATCGGGCTGATCTTCATCGCCGCGGTGGTCTTCCACCTGGCCGTGGAGCGGCCCGGCCGCTTCAAGGGCTTTGGGATTTCGCCGGGACGATAGCCCCGGCGACGGTGGGGCCGGCGGCGCGTCGGCCCGGTGGACGCGTGAACGACAACGACAGAGACGGGAGGAAGGTTATGAGCATGCGGTTCAAGACAGTGGGCCTGGCGGTCGCGGCATCGGCGCTGGCCTTGGGCGCCGTTCCGGCCCAGGCGCAGGGCCTGCTGGGCGAAGGCATGACGATCTATGTCCAGATGGGCGGCAATCCAGGCGGTCCGGCGACCCTGCCGCGGGCGAACGGCGCCAAGGATGCCGCCCGCCATCTCGGCGCGGATCTCGTCGAGCAGTATTCCGGCTGGCTGCCCGACGTGATGGTACAGCAGTTCCGTGAGGCCATGGCGGGCCAGCCCGACTGCATCGTGATCATGGGCCATCCCGGCAACGACGCATTCGCCGATTTGGTCGACGAGGCGCGCGCGGAGGGCGTCATCGTCACCAGCAACAACACGCCGCTGAGCGACATCTACGACAGCCATGTCGGCGGCGGCTTCGGCTATGCCGGCGTCGATCTCTATCTCGGCGGCTATGTGACCGCCCAGAACATGCTGAAGGCGGGTCTCGCGGCTGGCGACAAGGCGCTGGTCTACGGCCTGCTGGGCCAGTCCGAGCGCGGTCTGTCGACCCGCGGGCTGAAGGAAGGCCTGGAAGAGGGCGGGGTGGTCGTCGACTATCTGGAAATCTCGCCGGAGGTGAACAACGACACCTCGCTGGCGGTGCCGACCCTGGTCGCCTACATCGAGTCCAACCCGGATCTGAAGGCGATCGGCACCCAGCATGGCGGGATCACCGGACAGATGCCGCGGGTGCTGGAGCAGGCCGGCAAGGACCCGGGCGACATCGTCACCGGCGGCATCGACCTGGCGCCGGCGACCATCGACGGGCTGCAGCAGGGCTACACGACCGTGGTGCTCGACCAGCAGCTCTATCTGCAGGGCTTCCTGCCGGTGATGCAATGCGTGCTGACGGGCAAATACGGCTTCTCCGGCCTGTACACCAACACCGGCGCCGGTGTGGTGACGCCGGAGACCATCAATGACCTGGTGCCGCTGATCGAATCCGGCATCCGTTAGGCGCGGCGGGGAGGCCCTCGCTCGGCGCAGCGAGCCGGGTGGGGGCCTGGCCCCGGACCTTCATCGTCGACGGCGGCCGGGCGCAGCGGAGGAACATCCGATGCGGTTGATCCAGTTCACCGGCGCGGGCGGCGGCCGCCAGGTCGGTCTCGTCTCGGAGGACGGCCACACGGTACGAGGGCTGGACGGGGCCCGGACGGTCTACGCGCTCGCCCGCGAGGCGATCGACGAGGGCGCCGCTCTGGCGGATTTGGCGGGGGCCCTGGCCACCGGCGCCGTCCATGACTACGACGCCATCGTCGCCGATGGCCGCCTGCTGGCGCCGCTCGACCATCCGGATCCGGCCCACCTGCTGGTGACCGGCACCGGCCTCACCCATCTCGGCAGCGCCGCCACCCGCGACAAGATGCATGCCGAGGGGAGTGCGGGCGATGCGCCGGCGACCGATTCCATGAAGATGTTCCGGGCCGGGCTGGCGGGCGGCAAGCCGGCCGAGGGCGAGATCGGCGTGCAGCCGGAATGGTTCTTCAAGGGCGACGGCGGAGCGGTCGTGGCGCCGGAACAGCCGTTGGCGATGCCGGAGTTCGCCCTGGATGGCGGCGAGGAGCCGGAGATCGCCGGGCTCTACGTGATCGGCCCGGACGGGACGCCGTATCGGGCCGGCTTCGCGCTCGGCAACGAGTTCTCGGACCATGTGACCGAACGGCAGAACTATCTGCTGCTGGCCCATTCCAAGCTCAGGCCGTGTTCGTTCGGGCCGGAGTTGCTTCTGGGGGCGCTGCCGAGGGATGTCCGCGGCACGTCGCGCCTGCTGCGCGCCGGCGAGCCGGTCTGGCAGGCCGAGTTCCTCAGCGGCGAGGCGAACATGTCGCACAGCCTCGGCAATCTGGAGCACCACCATTTCAAGTACCCGATGTTCCGCCGGCCGGGCGACGCGCATGTGCATTTCTTCGGCACCGCGACGCTCAGCTTCGCCGACGACATCCGCGCCGAGCCCGGCGCCGTCTTCGAGATCGCGGCGGCGGGCTTCGGCCGGCCGTTGCGGAACCCCCTGGCCCGGCTGCCGGCCGAGGGCATCGCCGAGGTGCGGGTGCTATAGCCCGATGCGACCCCGCCGCGCGGCCGCAAAGGCGGGCGACCGTCGGACCGGGGCATGAACTCATGAACGCTCCTTTGAATAAGGCAGCGCCTTTCGCAGATTAGCCAAGACCGATCATGGCTGAGACAATAAAGCACGAACGGTGCGAAGGCGGAATCAATGGAATCAATGGGGTCAGACTCCATTGATTTCCCGCCTCTCCCGGAAGGCCTTAATCAATGGAGTCTGACCCCATTGATTAATTGACTCCATTGATTACTACCCCATTGATTACTGGGTGGATGACCAACCCTGTGCATCCGCTGACCGCGCCGGCCGGCGATCCGGCCGAGGCCGGTATCGTCCTCCGGCGCGCGGTCAGCGGTAGAACAGCTCGACCAGGCCCATCGGGACGACCGGCAGGTAGGTGGCGATCATCAGCACGATAAAGAGGACGCCGATGAAGTAGATGTTGACCTTGCTGACCTCCCAGATATCGGTCTTGGCGATCGAGCAGGCGGTCACCAGGACGCTGGCGACCGGCGGCGTCTGTTGGCCGATGCCGAGGTTCAGCGTGACGATGATGCCGAAATGCACCGGGTCGATGCCGACCAGAGTGACCAGTGGCATGACGATCGGCACGATCAGGATGATCGCGGCGGCGGAATGCAGGAACAGCCCGGCGACCAGGAAGAACAGGTTCAGCATGGCGAGCACGGCGTACTTGTTCTGGGTGATTGCGGCGATGGCCTGGGCGATCGACTGCGGT
Organism: Inquilinus sp.; assembly: GCA_013003675.1. Taxonomy (GTDB): domain Bacteria; phylum Pseudomonadota; class Alphaproteobacteria; order DSM-16000; family Inquilinaceae; genus JABDIP01. The sequence continues at coordinate 262 of JABDIP010000357.1, read as the reverse complement.
ACCTGCTGTTCGGTGAGGTAGGTGCCGAGCAGCGCCGAGGTTGCGACCAGCAGCATCACCGCGGCGGTCTGCACGCCACCCTCGACCATGGCGTCGAGCAGGTGCCGCAGATCGAGCTCGCGGTAGACCACCGCACCGATGAACAGCGCCGCCACCACCGCCAGCGCCGCGCCCTCGGTGGCGGTGACCAGGCCGCCGAAGATGCCGCCGAGGATGATCGCCGGCAGGGTGAAGGCCCAGGCCGCCTCCCTGAAGGCGCTTT
>JABDIP010000348.1 GCA_013003675.1 Inquilinus sp. | reverse complement strand
GTGTAGATGTCGGGGAAAAACGCCCACACCTTGAAGCCGCCATGCTCGAGGAAGCCGGGCAGGAAGGGGCCGAGGAAGGCATAGGAGACGAAGATTCCGGCGATCACAACCAGGGCCAGGCCGGCGGCGCGGCGGGTGAGTTCGAGGATCAGGAGGGTGCCGGTCAGCGTCGCCCACATGTCGGCGGGCTGGGCGAAGGGAGTGCCGGCGGTCATCCGGTGACGATTGATGACGAAAAGCAGGTAGGCGCAGACGATGGCCGCCGCGCCCATCAGCACCCAGTCGCACCAGGCGACGCGGTCCTCGCGGCTCTTGAAGGCCCAGCCGGCAACTATGGCGATGGCGGTGGCCCCACTCAGGGACCAGCCGAAGCCGTCGCCGAACACCCAGGATGGCGGATTGGCCTGTCCGCCCACATGACGCAGCCAATAGGCATAGACGAGGCAGAACAGCGCCCAGCCGAGGCCGGCGATGGCGGCGCCGGCGAATGGAATTCGCACCGGCGCCGGCAGGTTCAACAGCGACTTCTCGCTCGGCGTCCAGGCGGACAGCAACGCGAAACCGAGCATCAGCGCGCCGGCGATGTGCAGGATTCGGAACGTCCAGGTTTCCAACGGGGCGATATTCAGGCTGTAGAGGTGAAAGCCCGCATAGACCACCGCGAAGACGTAGAAGGTCCAATGCTGCCAGCCCAGCAGGCGACGCTGGTTGCCGGCCGGCGGCTCGTCGTCGACGCCATGCGCGATCAGACCGTCGTCGGTTGGCGCCGACGGGTCGGTGGCGGCGGACATGGCGATGGCCTCCCTTGGTTCTGCTTTTGCTGCATTTATCGGCCATTGCCGGGGTGACGGCAAAGAAAAACCCCCGCGCCGGCGGCGCGGGGGTCTCTGAGGACCGTGGCCGGTTGGATCAGCCCTTCAGATTGTCCGGGACCATGAACCCGTTTTCCTCGAACCACCGCACCGCGCCCGGGTGCCAGGGCAGGAAGCTGTTGTGGATGTAGTTTTCCGGCAGCGTTTCCCGCGCCGCGCGGTGGATCTGCATCATCCGGTCGTTGTTCTCCATGATGAGCTTCACGATCTCGTAGACGAAGCTCTCCGACATGTCCGAGCGGGCGACGGCGAAGTTCCACATCGCCACCGAATGCATCGGCTCGGAAACCGAACTGTAGGTGCCGCCCGGGATGGTGAACGACGATACCGGGAAGGCATCGACCAGCTTTTGCACCTCGGCCTCGGTGAAGGCGAACAGGTTGACGTCGGTCTGCGCCTCGAGCTGCGAGTAGGCGGAAACCGGAATGCCGGCGGCGAAGGCCATCACGTCGATCAGCCCATCCTGGAGCTGGCCGGCGAGGTCGCTGGCGCCGCCATTTCGCTTCTCGATGTCGACGCCGAGGGTGTCGAAGAAACGCTGGAAATAGGCATCGGACGTGCCGCCGGCCGGACCGACGCCGACCTTCAGGCCGTCACTCATGTCGGCGACCGAGGCGATGTCCGAACTGGTCAGCGCCGCGATCGAGAAGGGCGTCTGGTACATCGGGAACATCGCCCGCAACTCGTCGTGCTTCAGCCCCGGCGCCAACTCGCTGTTGCCGTTCCACGCCTCGAAGGCGGGGCCCATGGTGACCATGCCGAACTCCAGGTCGCCGGTCTGCACCAGCGCGGCGTTCTGCACCGGTCCGCCGGTGACCTGGCCGCCGCCGGAGACCCCGAGCGTCTCGGCGACGTAGTTGGCCCAGCCCGAACCGTAGGTGTAATACGTGCCGCCCTGGCTGGCGGTCCCGACCGTGAAGCTGGCCGGCCAGTCGCCGCGGTCCTGTGCCATGGCTGTCGAACCGATCGACAGCGCGCCGACCAGCAGCGCTGCTGCGCCAAGAACTTTCCTGCTCATTGGAGGCTTTCTCCCTGTTGCTGACTCGTTGCGGATCGTCGCGGCATCGCCGATGCCCGTTGCCCGGGCACCCGGCCACGACCAATCGCCGATTTCCTACCGCATATCGGGGGCCGTGTCTGCCAAATCCGGCGCGGATCGAGGCGACTTTTCGCCGGCCGCGGCGAACCCATTTCCAGCTTTACAGGCGATTTGGAATGAATACTCTGCGGTGAGGCCGGCTCTGGAAAAGACATTCTGGCGTCGAGGAGTTCGGGGTCGCGGGTCACCGCCGGGGGAATACGATGAATCAGGTTCGCATCGGCGTCGTCGGCGCCGGCTGGATGGCCAAGGCGCATAGCACGGCTTTTCGAAACGTGCCGATGTTGTTCGGCAATGAGCCGGCCGTGCCGGTCTTGGAGACGATCGCCGATATCGACCCGGCGCGCGCCAAGGCGGCGGCGGAGACTCTGGGCTTCAACCGCTGGACCGAGGATTGGCGGCAGCTCGTCGCCGACCCGGCGGTCGACGTGGTCGACATCGTCACGCCGAACGACGCCCATGCGGAGATCGCCATCGCCGCCGCCAAGGCGGGCAAGCACATCTATTGCGAAAAGCCGTTGGCGCTGACCGCCGGCGAGGCGCTGCGGATGACCGAGGCCGCCGAGGCCGCCGGCGTCACCACACTGGTCGGTTTCAATTACCTGAAGAATCCGGCCCAGGCCCTGGCCAAGGAGATGATCGAGGCTGGCGAACTCGGCGACATCACCCAGTTCCGCGGCACCTTCGACCAGGATTTCATGACCGACCCGACGGTGCCGTTCAGTTGGCGCCACGACAGGTCGGTCGCCGGGTCCGGCGCCCTTGGCGACATGGCCAGCCACACCATAAGCCTCGCCCTCGAACTGGTCGGCGAGATGGCCGAGGTGTGCGGCCTCCTGGCGACCTTCGTCAAGCAGCGCTCGGTGGCGACCGGCGGCTCCGGGCACACCGCCAAGGCGTCCGCCGACGCGGCGATGCGGGCGGTGGAGAACGACGATCTGACGCAGTTCCTGTGCCGGTTCAATAGCGGGGCGCTGGGCACGATCGCCTCCAGCCGTATCGGCACCGGCCGCAAGCTGTGGGTCGGGTATGAGATCCAGGGCACCAAGGGCGCGCTCTATTTCACCCAGGAGCGGATGAACGAGCTGCAGTTCTACCGCCAGGGCGAGCCGGCCCGCGAGCGTGGCTACAAAACCATCCTGACCGGGCCGGAACACCGTTGGTACGCCGGCTTCCATCCGATCGCCGGCATCGGCCTGGGCTACAACGACCAGAAGATCATCGAGGCCCGCGACCTGCTGGTGGCGGTCGCCACCGGGCAGAAGGCGACGCCGGATTTCCGCTTCGGCTATCGTGTCGACCGGATCGTCGACGCGGTGCTGAAATCGGTCGACGAGCATCGCTGGGTGACGGTCGACGAGATCGGCTGACGGTTTCCGGGCCGAAGGCAGGGACGCCTGCGGGGCGTGCCGCCGGCCCGAGCGTTCACCTGAACCGATCCGATCAATCCGGGTTCTTGTGCACCTTCTCGGACTCGTGCTTGAGCGATTCCGCGAGGGCCGTCTCCGCTGCCGCGGTGGCCTCAAGCGTCGAGGATTGGCCCGAGGCGACCGAGGTATCGGCGCGGGCAAACTCCTCCAATTCGGAACTCAACTCGTCCAGCTCCTTGCCGCCGGCCATCATCTCCAGCACTTTTTCCCGGCTGACCTCGTCCTTCATGAAGGTGCCGAGGCTGCGTCCCCGGTTCAGCAGGGTGAACTTGTCCGCCACCGGATAGGCGTGATGGACGTTGTGGGTGATGAAGATGACCCCCAGGTTGCGCGCCCGCGCCTGGGCGATATAGCGCAGCACCATGGAGGCCTGCTTGACGCCGAGCGCCGATGTCGGCTCGTCCAGGATCAACACCTTGGCGCCGAAATAGACCGCCCTTGCGATGGCGACGCATTGCCGCTCGCCGCCCGACAGGGTGCCGACCGCCTGGGTCGGATCGCGGACGTCGATGCCGATCTTCGCCATCTCCTCCTTGGCGATCCGATTGGCGGCGTCGATATCCATGCGCTGCAGCAGGCCCCGACCCTTGGTCGGCTCGCGGCCCATGAAGAAGTTCCGCGTGACGCTCATCAGCGGCACCATGGCCAGATCCTGGTACACCGTGCCGATGCCGTGATCCAGTGCATCGCGGGGCGAGTCGAAACTGACCTCCTGGCCTTCGACCGTGAACGTGCCTTCGCTTGGCTTGTGCACGCCGGCCAGGGTCTTGATCAGGGTCGACTTGCCGGCCCCGTTGTCGCCCAGCAGGCACAGCACCTGGCCGGCATTGACGGTCACCGTGATGTCCTTCAGCGCGACGACCGAGCCGAAGAACTTCGACATGTGCTGAACGTCGATGAGGGGAGTTTCAGCCATCAGCGCGACTCCGTCACTTTCTTGCGGATGTAGCTATTGAACAGCACCGCAATCAGAAGCATGCCGCCCAGGAAGACCTTGAACCAGTCGGTGTTCACGCCGGTGAAGAAGATGCCCTGCTGCACCGCGCCGAAGATCAGCGCGCCGAGCATGGCGCCGATCGCCGATCCGTATCCGCCGGTCAGCAGGCAGCCGCCGATCACCGCCGCGATGATCGCCTCGAATTCCTTCAGAACGCCGCGATTGGTGTCGGCCGAGCCGGCGTCGAGGACCTGGATCGTGGCGACCAGAGTCGCCGCGGCGGCGGTGCAGATGAAGAGGATGACCTTCACCCGCAGGACCGGTACGCCGACGTTCCGGGCCGCGACCTTGTCGCCGCCGACGGCGAAGATCCAGTTGCCGAAGCTGGTGCGCAGCAACACCCAGGTGGCGATGGCGCCGATGAACAGGAACCAGACGACGATGATCGGCAGCCCGGCAACGGACGGCGCGCCGTCCGCGCGCTGCGCTATGATGCCGACCTCGGCCATCCAGGCGAAGAACCCGCTGAGCACGTCGCCCGAAAACAGGGCCGCGATCCAATCCCCTTCGGCAAGATCCCGCAGGCCCGACACCTGGGTACGGCCGGTGAGCAGCCGGGTAAAGCCGATCGTCAGCCCGCGCAGCATGAAAAGGCCTGCCAGGGTCACGATGAAGGATGGCAGTTCGGTGCGGAACACGATCAGCCCGTTCAGATAGCCGACCCCGGCCGCCACGGCGAAGGCGAGAATGATGCAGAAGCCGATCGGCCAGCCCCATTGCGAGGCCGGTATGGCGATGATCACACCGGCCGCGCCGATCATCGACCCGACCGACAGGTCGAATTCGCCGCCGATCATCAGCAGCGAGACGGCGATCGCCAAAATTCCCAACTGGGCCGAGACTTCCAGCACGCCGACGATGCCCCTGGCACTGAACATGCCGCTGCCGGCGGCGAAAACGGCAAAGAACAGGAAGACCAGGATCACACCGGCAACGGCCCCCAATTCGGGCCGGTTCATGAACCTACGGATCAGCGGCGTCTTGAGCAGCCTCTCATCCGCACCTGCTGTCTTGGCTAGCGCTTGTTCGGCCATTGGGCGTTTCCTCGTGAATGAGCTGTCGCCATGGTTGGCACTGGTGACTATCAGCGGGCGGAGACCAATGACCAGTCCCCGCAGTTTACGACCGGTCGGGCCAATGGCCGTCGCGGGACCTCCAGGCCGGAAGGGACCCGTGCCGCGACGGCACGGGCCCGATCCGACCCGCCGCTAGCGGATGCCCTGCGCGCTCAGTTCGATGACCTGGGCGGCATTGGCGGGCGTGACGAAGCCCGGCCCGGTCAAAACGTCGGCACCCGGCATCAGCCCGTATTTGTGGTTCAGGGTCAGCAGTACCACCGGCAGATAGCCTTGCATGAATTGCTGCTGGTCGATGGCGAACTCCATCTGGCCCGCGTCCAGCGCCTGCAGGACCGTCGGCGACAGGTCGAAAGTGCCCAGCTTGATGCTGCCGATCAGACCTTCCTCTTCCAGCGCGGCCAATGTCGGCTCGGCGGCGGACGGACCGAGGGTCAGGACTGCCTCGGTGTCCTGATTGCGTGTCAGGTAGGCGATCACCTGGTTGCGGATCTCGGTCGGATCCATGCTGACGGCCAATACCTCGACGCTGCCGCCGAGACCATCGGTGAAGCCCTGGCACCTGAGGTCGAGCGCCACATTGCCGACCTCCTGGTTGATGCAGATCGCCTTGCTGACACCTGCTGCCGCCATGCGCTCGCCACCGCCGACGCCGGCCTCGTATTCGGTCTGGCCGACATGGACGCTGACCCCGAGGCCCTTACGGACGTCGCTGCCGGAGTTCATCGAGATCACCGGAATGCCGCTGGCGATGGCGTCACGGATCGAAGCGCCCAGCGCGTCGGCGTCGGGGATCGATACCACCAGCCCATCCGGCGCCGAGGCCACCGCGGCGTCGATCAACTGCGCCATGCGGACCATGTTGAAGGTGTCGGGCGCCAAGTATTCCACGGTCACGCCCATATCCGCCTGCGCAGTATCGACACCGTTCTTCACCACCGACCAGAAGGGGTCGGAGGCCTGGCCGTGGCTGACGACGACAATACGAATGTCTTCCTGAGCCAGGGCCGGCGACGCGATCGCCGCCGTCGCCAATGCCGCCGCGGCAATAGTCCTGCTGATGATTTTCATTTCGTTCCTCCCGTGTGCGGCCCGGTTCGGGCCGAATGCAGATGATCACAGGGACGGGAAGGCGCCACGCGACGGTGACTGCATTCCATCCTGTAGGCTGCTGATTGAGTGATCGAGTTCAGGGCATCGGCGCCCCGAAAATAGGTTGTCCTCCCTCCCGACCCGCTTGAAATGCGAGTTTCAGATGGCTTCGTTCGTAGAATGCCTATTCTAAAATATAGTGTAAAGCGCTTTCTGGATGCGGCCAAGCGTGACTCGACGCGGAGAAGACGAATATTCAGTAGTCGCGCAACTCTCTCGGCCGGCGTGGCGTCCTGCGCCTGCGTTTCAGATATTCCAGCCGATTGGAATATCTGTTACAGAATCCGCGAGACCATCGATGGAAAAGCGCCTCACCCCCGCCGAAACCTATGAGGATCTGCGTGCGCAGATCTCCGCCCGCCATGGCGCGCTGAGCCGGCGGCTGCAGCAGATCGCCGAGTTCGCCCTGCAACATCCCAACGAGATGGCGTTGGAGACGGTGGCGGCGATCGCCGAGCGGGCCCAGGTCCATCCCTCGAGCCTGATCCGTTTCGGCAATGCCTTCGGCTTCGACGGCTTCAGCGACATGCAGCGGGTGTTCCGCTCGCGCCTCGTCGACCGCGTGCCCAGCTATGGCGAGCGTATCAAGTCTCTGCGCACGGCGAAGGTCGGCGGGGCCGCCGAGGCGCTGGACAGTTTCGTCGAGGCCGGCATCCGCGCCCTGGAACATTTGCGCGACGAGACCCGGCCGGACAGCCTGGAGCGGGCGATCGACGTGCTGGCCCGGGCGCAGATCATCCATGTCGTGGCCCAGCGCCGTGCCTTTCCGGTCGCCGCCTATCTTGCCTATGCGCTCGGGCAGCTCGATCGGCGCAACCATCTGCTCGACAATCTGGGCGGTATGCTGGCCGAGCAGGCACGGGCGATGGCGCCAGGCGACGCGCTGATCGCGGTCAGTTACAAGCCCTATGCGCCGGAGACCCTGGAGGTTGTCAAGCGTGCCCATGGTGCCGGCATCCCGATCATCGCCATCACCGACAACCCGCTGAGCCCGCTGATGCCGCTGGCCAGCGTTGCGTTCGAGGTCGAAGAGTCGAAGGTGGAGGCGTTCCGCTCCCTGACCGCCAGCCTGTGCCTGGCGATGTCGCTGGTGGTCGGGCTGGGACAGGCGCTCGAACGCCGCCCGAAACGCCGGTTGCGCAAGGGTGCGGCGTAAGCGGCCGGTGCCGCAAATCTGCGAGCCGGCATTCCATCTTGTCACCGAGATGGAATTTTCGTTTCATATCGCCGTGGCGTTCCAACTGCCCGTCTCTGCGGAGCCGGCCGGACGTCGAGGAGAGTTCCGTGATGACTGCCACCAGCCCGGATCGCCTCGCCCGAGGAAGGGAATCCGCCTGACATGGCCGCGACCCAATCCGACCGACAGCTCGACGTCATCTGCATTGGCCGCTCCTCGGTCGACCTCTATGGCCAGCAGGTCGGCGGCCGGCTCGAGGATATGGCCAGCTTCGCCAAATATGTCGGCGGCTGCCCGACCAACATCTCGGTCGGCACCGCCCGGCTTGGTCTCAGATCGGCGCTGGTCACCCGGGTCGGCGATGAGCATATGGGCCGCTTCATCCGCGAGCAGGTGGCGCGCGAGGCGGTCGATACCAGCCATGTGATCACCGATCCGGACCGGCTGACGGCGCTGGTCATCCTCGGCATCCGCGACCAGCACACCTTTCCGCTGATCTTCTACCGCGAGAACTGCGCCGACATGGCGCTGTCCGAGGACGATATCGACGCGGAATTCATCGCCTCGGCGAGGGCGGTGGTGGTCACCGGCACGCATTTCTCGACGCCGGCGGTCGACGCGGTCAGCCGCAAGGCGATGCGCCTCGCCCGCGCCTCCGGCACCAAGGTGGCGCTCGACATCGACTACCGGCCGGTCCTGTGGGGGCTGACCGGCCACGGCCTCGGCGAGGAACGCTTCGTCGCCAGCGCCTCGGTCAGCGAGCATCTGCAATCCATCGCGCCGGAATGCGACGTCATCGTCGGCACCGAGGAAGAGTTGCACATCGCCGGCGGCACCACCGACACGCTGGCCGCGATCCGCCAACTGCGCGAACTCTCCCAGGCGGTCATCGTCTGCAAGCGCGGGCCGATGGGCTGTGTCGCCTTTCCCGGCGCCATCCCCGACGATATCGAGCTCGGGGTGAAGGGGCCGGGCTTCCCGGTCGACGTCTACAACGTACTGGGCGCCGGCGATGCCTTCATGAGCGGGTTCCTGCGCGGCTTTCTGCGCGACGCACCGCTGGAGGAGTGCTGCCGCTACGCCAACGCCTGCGGCGCCTTCGCCGTTTCGCGGCACGGCTGCGCCCCGGCGGTGCCGAGCTGGACCGAGCTTAAACACTTCCTCGACCAAGGCAGCGAGCATTTCCGACTGCGCGAGGACCCGGTGCTCAACCAGCTCCATTGGGCCACCAACCGCGACCGCGACTGGCCGGAGATCGGTGCCCTGGCCTTCGACCACCGCAGCCAGCTCGAGGAGATCGCCGCCCGCCACGGCGCGGCGCTCGACCGCATCGGCGCATTCAAGTCGCTGGTCCTGCGCGCCGCACGGCAGGGCGCCGGCGACTGGCCCGGCTTCGGCGTGCTGATCGATGGCCGCCACGGCCGCGACGCGCTGTTCGAGGCGACCGGCAGCGGCTGTTGGATCGGCCGGCCGATCGAATTGCCGGGCTCGATTCCGCTGCGTTTCGAGGAGGGGCCGGATGTCGGCGTCACCCTGCGCGACTGGCCGGTCGAGCACGTTGTGAAGTGCCTCGTGTTCTACCACCCGGACGACGAGCCGACCCTGAAGCAGCAGCAGGAGCGCCAGCTTACCGTCTTGCAGACCGCTTGCCGGGAGACCGCCCACGAGTTGCTGCTCGAGGTGATCCCGCCGAAGGGCAGCGCGGTGGATGACGACACCATGGCGCGGGTGATCGACCGCTTCTATACGATCGGTCTCTATCCCGATTGGTGGAAGCTGCCGCCGATGGGTGCTGTGGCCTGGGACAGGGTGCAGGCAGTGATCGGCCGGTGCGATCCGCATTGCCGCGGCGTCGTCGTGCTCGGCCTCGACGCCCCGGCGGCGGAGTTGGAGGCGGCCTTCGCGGTGGCCGCCCGGCAGCCGCTGTGCAAGGGTTTCGCCGTCGGCCGGACGATCTTCGGCGCCGTTGCCGACGACTGGTTCGCCGGCCGGCTCGACGATGCCGGCGCGGTCGAGCGCATCGCCGCCAACTATCGCCGACTGATCGATTCCTGGCGCCGCCACCGTACCGGCTAGGACCCGACGCGGGGCCGGGTCGGGAGCACGAAAGGGGAGCATCGCCATGACGGAATTCTCGGGCAAGGTGGCGATCGTCACCGGCGGCGGCACCGGCATCGGCCTGGCGACGGCGCGATGCCTCGCCGAGGGCGGGGCGGCGGTCGTGCTCTGCGGCAACAAGGAAGCGCCGCTCGCCGCCGCGGTCGACGCGCTGGCCGCCGAGGGCCGGCAGGTGGCTCATGGCGTCGCCGATATCGGCCGGATGGCCGATTGTCGGGCGGTGGTGGAGTTGGCGACTGCCCGTTTCGGCGGCCTCGACATCCTGGTCAACGCCGCCGCCATCCTGTCGAGCGGCACCGTCGAGACCATGGCGGAGGAGTCCTGGGATCGGGTGATCGGGGTCAATCTCGGCGGCGTCTACCGCATGGCCCATCTGGCCGTGCCGGAGATGCGCCGGCGTGGCGGCGGGGCGATCGTCAACGTCGCCTCGGTCCAGGGCCTAGCCTGCCAAACGCGGGTCGCCGCCTATGCAGCCAGCAAGGGCGGGGTGCTGGCGCTGACCCGCGCCATGGCGCTCGACCATGCCGCCGACAATATCCGCGTCAATGCGGTCTGCCCGGGCTCGATCGACACGCCGATGCTTCGCGGCGCGGCGGAGGAGAACAAGGGCGAGGGCACGGTCGAGGAAACCATCGAGAGCTGGGGCGCCATGCACCCGATCGGCCGGGTCGGCCGGCCGGAGGAAGTCGCCGAGCTGATCGTCTTCCTCGCCGGCCCGCGCGCCGGCTTCTGCACCGGCGGCGAATACAAGGTCGACGGCGGCCTGCTGGCAAAGATCGGCGTGGTACTGCCGGAGTGAAGTAGCGGCAGGGGCGCCGTTGCCTCGCGCTGCCGGTTTGCGTCGCGATCACGGCAAAGAAATGCAGTAGGCGGAGAGGTGGAGTGATGGACAGTCCGGTGCGGTGCGTTCAGGCGGCGAACGCGATCCTCGGCGAGGGGCCGGTGTGGTGCCCGCGCGAGGGCGTGTTGTACTGGCTCGATATCAAGCGTCCGGCGGTCTATCGCTTCGATCCCGGGCGCGGGCAGACCGGATGTTGGCCGATGCCGTCGGATATCGGCTGCATGGCGCTGCGCGAGGCGGGCGGCATGGTGGTGGCGCTGCGCTCCGGCTTTGCATTGCTGGATTTCGACACCGGTGAACTGACGCCGCTCGCCGATCCGGAGGCCGACCGGCCGGACAATCGCTTCAACGACGGCAAGGTCGATCGTCGTGGCAGGTTCTGGGCCGGCACCCTCAACGACGCCGAGAGCGACCCGCTGGGCAGTCTCTACCGCCTCGACGCGGACGGGTCGGTGCCGCTGATGCAGGAAGGGGCAGTCGTGTCGAACGGCATAGGCTGGAGCCCGGACGATCGGACGATGTATTTCACCGACTCGGCGATCCGCACTATCTGGGCCTACGATTTCGATGCCGTGAGCGGGGCCATCGCCAATCGCCGCGTCTTCGCCGAGGTGCCCGAGGGCACCGGCTATCCGGACGGGCTGACGGTCGATGCCGACGGCCATGTCTGGTCGGCGGTCTGGGACGGTTGGCGCGTCGTGCGCTACGACCCCTCGGGCCGGATCGACCGGGAGGTGGCGATGCCGGTCCAGCGGCCGACGAGTTGCATGCTCGGCGGCGACGACCTGAAGACGCTTTTCGTGACCTCGGCCTCTATCCATCTCGATGCCGTTGCGCTGTCGAAGGGGCCGCTGGCGGGCGGGTTGTTCGCCCTCGATGTCGATACCGCCGGGCTGCCGGAATCGCGTTTCGCGGGTTGACCGGCGGGCTACCACAGCCATTTCCGCTGTTCCGGATATTGCCCATTGAAACGATTTACCGTTATCATTGCTCGAAAGAGTGGTGCTTGACGCCATGAAAAGAAAAATGTCGGGCCGAAAGCGTCCGGATGCCAATGGGAGGAACGCATGCAGCTAAGCAGAGACGATCTGCTGAAGGCGTATCGTTCGATGCGCACCATCCGGGCCTTCGAGGACCGGGTCCACGACGAATTCGCCACCGGTGACATCCCCGGTTTCGTGCATCTCTACGCCGGCGAGGAGGCCTCCGCCGTCGGCTTCTGCATGCACCTGGAGGACCGCGACCGCATCGCCAGCACCCATCGCGGCCATGGCCATTGCATCGCCAAGGGCTGCGATGTCGACGGCATGATGATGGAGATCTACGGCCGCAAGGACGGCCTGTGCGGCGGCAAGGGCGGCTCGATGCACATCGCCGACCTGTCGAAGGGCATGATGGGCGCCAACGGCATCGTCGGCGGCGGCCCGCCGCTGATCTGCGGCGCCGCCTTGTCGGCGAAGACGCTGGGCACCGGCGGCGTCGCCATCGCCTTCGTCGGCGACGGCGCCTCCAACCAGGGGACCACCTTCGAGTCGATGAACCTGGCCAAGGTGTGGGACCTGCCGGCGGTCTTCGTGGTCGAGGACAACGGTTATGCCGAGTCGACGTCGAGCCGATGGTCGGTGTCCGCCGAGGAGATCGTCCATCGTGCCGAGGCGTTTGGCATGCCGGGCCATCAGGTCGACGGGCACGATTTCTTCGCCGTTCACGAGGTGGCGCGAGAAGTGATCGACCGCGCCCGCTCGGGCGGCGGCCCCAGCCTGGTCGAGGTCAAGCTGAACCGCTACTACGGCCATTTCGAGGGCGATGCCCAGACTTATCGCGGCGAGGGCGAGGTCGAACGCCTGCGTCAGACGATCGACTGCCTTGACCTGTTCCGCAGCCGAGTATTGGAGGCGGGGTTGCTGGAAGCGGAGCAACTCGACGAAATCGACGCCGAGGCGAAGGCACAGATCGATCGGGCCACTGCCGGCGCCAAGGCGGCGCCGATGCCGACCCGCGCCGATTTGCTCACCGACGTCTACATCTCCTACTGACCGGCGCGAGGGAGAACCACCATGGCCAAGAAATCCTATCGTCAGGCGATCAACGAAGCGCTGATGCAGGAGATGGAACGCGACCACCGGGTCATCCTGATGGGCGAGGACGTCGCCGGCGGGATGGGCGCGGAGGGCGAGGACGACGCCTGGGGCGGCCCGCTCGGCGTCACCAAGGGGCTGATGGACAAGTGCGGCCGCGGCCGCGTGCTCGACACGCCGATCACCGAATCCGGCTTTATCGGCGCCGCCGCCGGAGCCGCGGCAACCGGCTTGCGCCCCGTCGCCGAGTTGATGTTCGTCGACTTCATGGGGGTCTGCTTCGACCAGATCTACAATCAGGCGGCCAAGTTCCGCTACATGTTTGGCGGCAAGGCGGTGACCCCGCTGGTGATCCGCACGATGATCGGTGCCGGCTTCCGCGCCGCCGCCCAGCACAGCCAATGCCTCTACCCGGTCTTCACCCATATCCCCGGGCTGAAATGCGTCATGCCGTCAGGGCCGTACGAGGCGAAGGGGCTGCTGATCCAGGCGATCCGCGACGACGACCCGGTGGTCTTCTTCGAGCACAAGATGCTCTACGACATCGAAGAAGAGGTGCCGGACGAGCCCTATACGATCCCGTTCGGCGAGGCGAACATCGTGCGCGACGGCGACGACGTGACCATCGTCGCCTTCTCGCGGATGGTGCATGTCGCCCAGGAGGCGGCGGCCGCGCTGTCGAAGAAGGGTGTCGAATGCGAGGTGATCGACCCGCGCACGACCTCGCCGCTCGATCTCGACACCATTCTGGAGAGCGTGGAGAACACCGGCCGGCTGGTGGTGGTCGACGAGTCCAGCCCGCGCTGCAACGTGGCCACCGACATCGTGGCGCAGGTCGCCCAGGACGGTTTCAACTTCCTCAAAGCACCGGCCAGGATGGTCAGCCCGCCGCACGCCCCGGTGCCGTTCTCCTCCGCGCTTGAGGATCTCTATATCCCCAACGCCTCCACGGTGACCGAGGCCATCGCCGAGATCATGCCGGACAAGGTCATAGCGTGAGTGCCGGGGCATGACTGAGATCCACGCCATCACCATGCCGAAATGGGGCCTTGCCATGACCGAGGGCAAGGTCGCCGGCTGGGCGGTCGGCGAGGGCGATGCGGTATCGCCGGGGACCGAGATCCTCGACATCGAGACCAGCAAGATCACCAATGCGGTGGAGACCGAGCATACCGGCATCCTGCGGCGGGTCTGCGCCCAGGAGGACGAGACCCTGCCGGTCGGCGCCCTGCTCGGCGTGATCGCGGATTCGTCCGTCGGCGCCGACGCCATTGAAGCCTTCATCGACGGGTTCCAGGCCGAAGTTGCGGCCGA
>JABDIP010000326.1 GCA_013003675.1 Inquilinus sp. | reverse complement strand
ACCGTGGCGCAGGACTTGCCCGCCTTGACGGAACGGCCGGCCTTCTTCGGCGTGAAGGCCACCAGCTTGCCGGCCATCGCCGTCGCGATCGTGGTCATGCCGATCTTCACGTTGCCGTCGTCGACCTCCTTGAACCAGATGTGATTCTCGACGTCGTAGAGCAGATCGTCGGGCAGATGGCATCCGCGTACATCAGGCATGGGTCATCTCCGCACTAGGTTGGCCGCGCGCACCCTTATTGCCTCAGTGCGCGGCGGCATGCAACGGCCTGGACGAACAGCAGAACTCGCCCAGCTTGGCCACCTGCATCTTGCCGCTGACGAACAGGAACAGGTGGTTCGCCACCATCGAGGCCATGGCCAGGCGTCTGCCGGAATCCGGATGGTCCGGCTGCAGCGCGATGAGGTTGTAGTGATAGGCCAGCTCGCGGCAGGTCTCGCGGCAGGCGTTGAAACTGGGATCGCCCTTCGCCCCCTGGCGATGCAGGGCAAGCAGCCGGAAGCCCTCGCGCTCGGCGTCGGTCGGCACGGCGCCGCGCGCCGCGAGCCAATGCTCCAGCACCTCCTCGCCCAGGGCCACGAGGCCGCCGACGGCCGCGACCGGGTCGGCGGACTCCGCCAGCGCCGCGATGCCGGTCTCGATCTCGGCCAGCGGCCTCATCCCAGCCTCCGCTCTTTCACGAATTCCATCGCGTCGGAGATATTCTCGTGGATGCCGAGCTTCTTCGGCTTGAGACCGAGGGCAAGGCCGAGCAGCTGGGTGAAATAGAGGATCTTCACCGAGGTCTTTATGTCGTACCGCTTCTCGGCGCGGATCTGGTGCATCTCCAGGCCGGAATGGCAGGTCGGGCATTCGGTCGCGATGACATCGGCGCCCGCCGCCTCGGCGGCGCGCAGCAGGTTGATCACCAGCTTGGTCGAGGTGTCGCAGTCCGACAGTGTATGGGCACCGCCGCAGCAGGCGGTCTTCAGGGGGTAGTCGACGATCTCGGCGCCGGCGGCGGCCAGCAGATCGTCCATGAAATGCGGCTCGGAGGTGGATTCGCTGCCGTTGCCCTGGTCCTTCTCCGGGAAGATATGCCGTGGGCGGGTGTACATGCAGCCGTAATAGTTGGCGACCTTCACCCCTTGCAGCGAGTTCTTCAGGCGGTCGCGAATGCCATCCTCGCCGATCGAGTGCATGATCCAGTCGAGCGCGTGGATGGTTTCGATGTCGCCTGCCTGGTAGGTCGCGTGTCCCGCTTTGGTCGACAGGCGGTCGACCACCGCGGCCGAGTCCTCGTCGGTGGCGAGGTCGTATTCCGCCTTCTTGAGGTTGTGGTAGCAGCCGTTGCACGGCGCCATCACCGTGTCGAAGCCCATCTCGTTGACGGCGATCGACATGACCCTGGAGGAGAGATAGGTCTGCAGCTTGGGGTCGATGTTCTTGACCTCCATCGCGCCGCAGCAATTCCAGTTCTTCACCTCCACCAGGTCGAGCCCGAGTTCGCGCCCGACCGCCTTGGTCGAGCGGTTGTAGGCATGGCCGGTGCCCTCCAGCGCGCAGCCCGGGTAGTAGGCGACCTTCTGGTATTTGTCCTTCACCGGGCGATCCTCTCTATTCCGCCGCGTCGGCGATGTTGCGGGCGGTGACGTTGCGCTCCGCGGCCTTCACCAGCTCGTCGAGGCCGAGCGCCTGGCGCTGCTTCGCCTCCTGCTCGTGAACGTATTCCTCGATCGCGGCCCGGGCCGGTCCCCAGCCCCGGGTGCGCGGCCGTACGAGGTTGGCCAGCCCCATGGCGGTCAGCAGCTTGAGCGGCAGGTGGCGGATCATCCGCTTGACCATCTCCACCAGCCAGTCCTGCATCAGCGGCTGGCCGCTGCGCTTGAAGAAGCCGCGCAGGGTACGCCCTTCCTCGATCTTGCCGGTGGCGAAGACCTGCTCTGAGAACACCTCGTCGAACAGGATCGACGGGGATTTCGGCCGGTGGCCCTTGAGCTCCAGCCAATGGGCCGTGGCCTTCATCACGCCTTCCGGGACCACGTCGCGCGGGCAGGCATAGGTGCATTTGTTGCACGAGACGCACTGCCAGATGATGTCCTTGTCGCGCAGCAACTCGTCTTCCATGCCCATGCGGATCAGATAGATCCAGAAGCGCGGATTGAAGTCCGGGTTGATGGCGTTGACGGTGCAGGAATTGGTGCAGGAGCCGCATTGCCAGCAGCGGTGGATGTACTCGCCGCCCGGCAGCCCGGCGATCTCGTCTTCCAGCGCTTCGTTGTAGTCGGTGACCACCCGCGACTGGATGAAGGTGCTCCAGTGCCCGGAGACATCGACCCCGTCGAGCACCAGCTCGTCATGGGTCTGGAGATTCTCCGGACGGATCAGCGATTTTTCATGAATCGGCATGGATCGGTCCCAACCTTCAATCCAGCAGCTTTATGTCTTCGAGGACATGCGCGGTTCCGTCGACGGTCTTGAACCGGGTGCGGCCGCTGCTGGCGTCGATGCCGTCCAGCCCCAGCAGCCGGCGGGTGTATTGCATCGGATCCTCCGGCGAGGAGAAATCGGTGCGCAGATAGCTGCCGCCCTGAGAGGAAATGTAGCCGGCATAGATCTGGGCACAGAGCAGGTCGACATAGAACGGCACCTCCCGGAACACGCCGTTGTCGGTGACGAATCCGCTCAACTCTTCGCGCAGCACGAGAAACGTCTCGTAGGTGTCGGAGATGTCGATGACCAGATGGTCGACATTCTCGCCGTGCCAGATCTCCCGCAGCACGCCGGAGTTGGCCTTGGCGTCCCAGACCCAGCGGCACATCAGCGGATAGAGCTCAGGATAGGTGTTGTGCAGCACTTCCGCCGCCAGGTCGCGCACCCAGCGATGTTTGCGGTCGTCGGGAAACCGGGTGCAGAAGCGGCGAATCCGGGCATCTGCCGTGGTCGTGTCCGCGGCACCGTCGAGCAGTTCGACAACGGCCTCGCGGACCTTGGGAAATCCGTCCTCGGCGAGCCGCGTGCCGATCCGCCGGCGCACCGGCGCCATGAACGCGCACAAACCCTTGAAGCTCTCCTCGTCGAGCCGCACCGCCCGGCCCTCGGCCAGCGCCTCGGCGAACAACGCCGCCTTGTACTTCAGGCCGTCGACATAGCGCTCGATCCCGCCCTGCTCGTCGGTGCCGGAGACCAGCGTCTCGAGGCTGGTGGTCAGCGCCGGGCCGCTCAGCTCGAGCGTCGGCCGCGCACTCTCGGTGCCGGGCGGCGCCGCGGCTCGGGACCGGCCGAACATCGCCGTCATTCCTCCGCGGCCTTGACGGCGCAGACATCGGCATAGGCCGCCATCGCCGCGCCCTGGCCCTGGGCGATGGAGTCGTCGATGGTCTCCGGGCCGGTGGCCGCCCCGGCGACGAACACGCCGGGCCGCGAGGTCGCGGCCATGGCGCCATAGGTGCTGGCGCGGGCAATGTGGCCGTGCTTCTCCAGATCCACCCCGAAGATCGACGACAGCAGCAGATTGTCGACATTCGGGTCCATGCCGATCGCGTGCACGACGATGTCGAAGGGGATGGTGATCGGCCGTTTGACCAGCGTGTCCTCGCCCTTGACGATCAGCTTCTCGCCGTCCGACGTCACCTCGGCGATCCGCGCCTTGATGTATTTGACTTTGAACTCCTCCTGGCTCTTCCAGTAGTAGAGGTCCTCGTAGAGCCCAAATGTGCGGATATCCATGTAGTAGATGTAGACATGGCAATCCGGCAGTTCCTCGCGGATCTCCATCGCCAGGTTGCACGACACGGTGCAGCAGACCTTGGAGCACCATTCGCGGCCGATCTGCCGGTCGCGCGAGCCGACGCACAGCAGGATCGCCACGCGCTTGGGCTTGCGCCCGTCGGACGGGCACCGCACGCCCTGGCCGGAAGAGATCATCTGCTCGACCTGCGCGGTGGTGACCACGTCGGGGAAGGTGCCGAAGCCCCATTCCGGCTTGTTGACCGAGTCGAAATGGGTGAAGCCGGTACACAGCACCGCCGCCGCAGCCTCCACCGTGCTGTCGTCGGAGAGCGTCGCGGTGAAGTTCTGCGGCTCGCCGGAGAAATCCTTGACGGTCGTGCCGGTGCGGATCTCGACCAGCGGGTTCCCGGCGACCCGGTCGACCATGCCGCCGATGGCGTCCTTCGCCCATTCGCCCGACGGCACCAGCTTGGCATAGCCCGACAGGATCGGGGCGCCGCCCAGACGGTCCTCCTTCTCGACCAGGATCGCCTTCTGGCCGATGCTGGCGAGGGAATGGGCGGCGGTCAGCCCGGCCGGGCCGCCGCCGACGATCAAGACCGGTTTGCTCATCGCTGCCCTTCGATCCGCTTGAAGCCGGGACCCGACGTGATCATCCGCCGCGGGTCGTAGAGGTTTTCCTGATTGCCGGCCTCGACTTCTTTCAGATAGCCCTCGAACTCGACCTTCTTGGCCTGCCAGTCGATCCCGAGCTTCTCCATCAGGGTCTCGGTCGGCGACGCGTGCCAATGCGACTGAACGATCTTGTAGGGATGCGCGCCGCAGACCAGGGCCGCGAACTGGCAGTCGGCCAGGATCGGCAGTTCGACCTCCTTGCCGGCGGCCTTGCCGATCCACTGGTTCTTGTCCAGCGTGGTGATGCAGCCGGTATCGTGGCCGATCATCATGTCGGCCCGGGCCTCCTCGACGGCCACCCGGACCTTGCGGTCGATCGCGAAGGAACGGGTGAATTCGCGCTCGGAGATGATGTGGCGGAAGCCGAAGCCGCAGCAATCGTACCAGGTCGAATAGTCGATCACCTGCGCGCCGAGCGCCTGGATGATCCCGGTCGACACGGCCACCCGGTTGCCCTCCAGGATATCGTCGTCATAGACCGCGTCCTCGGGCACCATCTTGTACACATGGCAGGCCGGATGGATCGTCGCGCGGATGCCGCTGCAGTCGATCTCCTGGCGATTGGCGATCTCCTGGCGCATGACGTGCAGCCATTCGGAGTGCACCACCTCCTCGGGGATCAGCAACTTGCCGTCGACCAGCCGGCCGAGTTTGCCGAGGATCGCCTTGACGCGCTCGCGCAGTTCGGCGGAGCGCAGCAGATAGCCGCGCACTTCCTTGTAGTTGCCGAACGACGTGCCGCAATGGACGAGCGGGTAGTAATAGCCGTCCGGCAGCCCCTGGGCCTTGGCGGCGACATAGGCCTGGTGGAAGTTGCGCAGGAACACCGCCGCCAGGCTCTCCAGATTGCCGATGCCAGAACCGTGGTAGTTCCAGGCGGTGCATGAGTTCTGGTCGGTCTCGTCGAGATATTCGATGCCGAGCTCGTTCATCAGCCACAGAAGCGAGGCCGGATAGCCCGGGATGTTGCCGCACTGGCCGCAGGATTTGTGGTGCCAGAGCTGCCTGGTCGGGACCCGCTTGTCCCAGCCGTACAGCGTCTTCACGGTGACCGGCTGGTGTTCCTCGGCGACCCGGTGGACGACGATCTCGCCGTCCCTTTCCAGCTGCCACATGATGTCGCGGACATCCTCGACCCGGTCCTTGTCGGTCAGCATCGAGCGCCGGTCGATTCTCTGCTCGACCCACGACGTGGCCAGCCGCGATTCGGCGGGACTCAGCTTGGCGTCGGTCCATTCCGAGCCATGCCCGGTAAAGCGCTCGCCGCCTGTCTGTTTGCCGTTGCCGGTGGTCATCGGCTT
>JABDIP010000315.1 GCA_013003675.1 Inquilinus sp. | reverse complement strand
GCTCTATCTGGATGAACGCAGGGATTCGAACCTCCGGCCCCTGCCTCCCGAAGACAGTGCTCTACCAGGCTGAGCTACACTCCGACTGTGCGGCGGGGTTATAGACTTGGGCGCGGCGCTCCGCAAGCCGTAGGTGGAGTTGGGGTTGGCGCTAGCCACGACGATCTGGCACGGCGCGCCGACGAGATCGATTTTGGGGGACTTTCGCATGGGATTGCAGCCTTCGAAACAGCCCGACTGGCATCGGCGCCTGACGCGGGAGGTTCGGCGTCGTCGGATCAAGGTGGGGCTCTGGATGGCGCTCGCTTTGGTGCCAATAATGGCCATTCTCGCAGCGCTCTATCTGGATGAACGCAGGCCAATTGGACAGATCGGCGGCACGGCGATCGGCGTTCGACAGGTCCAGAGCCAGTTTAGGGCGCCGGCGACCAAAACGATGGTCCGGTTGGATGACGGTCGCATCGTGCAGATTGGACGGGTCCCGGACTATCTCGAAGGCGCACGAGTGATCGTCGAGGAAGATGTCTCACTGGTTTTCCGGCTGCACCGATTCCGGTTTGTCGCACACGAGGTCACGCCGCAATAGAACGTCGGACGTACCCTAGAACTCCCGCTCGATGCAGAAATCGACGGTGTCGATCAGGGTTCGGCGGATCGGCGAATCCGCGAAGTCGGCGAGGGCGTCCTGCGCCTGGCGGCCGACGGCGCGGGCGCGGTCCACGGTGCGGACGAGGGCGTCGTGGCGGGCGAGCAGGGCGATCGCCTGCTCCAGATCGCCGTCATGCTGCTCGCCCTCGCCGAGGGTGCGGGCCCAGAACGCGCGTTCCTCGGCATCGCCGTCGGCATGGGCGAGGATTACCGGCAGGGTGAACTTGCTCTCGCGGAAATCGTCGCCGATGCTCTTGCCCAGCTTGGCCCGCGCGGCGGAATAGTCGAGCACGTCGTCGATGAGTTGGAAGACGATCCCGAGATTGAGGCCATAGGTGCCGAGCGCCTCTTCCTCGGTCGCCGGCCGGTCGGCGACCACCGCCCCGACCCGGCAGGCCGCCTCGAACAGGGCCGCCGTCTTTGAGCGGATGATGGTGAGATAGGTATCTTCGGTGGTGGCCGCGTCGCCGACGGCGGCGAGCTGCAATACCTCGCCCTCGCTGATCACCGCCGAGGCGGTGGAGAGGATGCGCAGCACGTCGAGCGAGCCGCTCTCGACCATCAATTGGAAGGCGCGCGAGAACAGGAAATCGCCGACCAGCACGCTGGCCTGATTGCCGAACACCTCGTTGGCCGATGCTTTGCCGCGGCGCAGATCGCTCTCGTCGACCACGTCGTCGTGCAGCAGGCTGGCGGTGTGGATGAACTCGACAGCCGTGGCGAGGCCGATATGGCGGTTCCCGTCATGGCCGCAGAGCCGGGCGGCGGCGAGGGTGAGCACCGGCCGTAGCCGCTTGCCGCCGGAGGCGACGATATAGCCGGCGAGCTGAGGGATCAGCGGAACCGGGCTGTCCATGCGTTCGACGATGGTCCGGTTCACCGCGCGCATGTCGTCGGCGACCAGCTCGGTCAGCCGGTCGAGCGCGTTGTCGGCGGGCGGCCGCACCTTGGATGGATCGACGACAGCCGTCACGCTTCCCTGGTCTCCGTTGTCGGCGGGGGTCCGGTCGTTGCTGCCGAAGCGGGATCGTCGGACCGGCCCGGCGAACGGCGAACACCTGGCGCCATCCGCCCGCATTGACGCTCCGGATGGCACTCGTCAGCATAGGCAAGGGCCGTGACCGGTCAAGACCGACAGCGGCGGATATCCGGTCACGATCCGTGGAGCGGCGGGAGGCGGAAAGCTTGCGTGAGTTGTTGCGGACGACCGATCCGGTCCGGCTGTCCTGGTTGACGGCATTGCTCGCCGACGCCGGGATCGAGGCGATCGTGCTCGATACCCATGCATCGATCCTGGACGGCAGCATCAACGCCATTCCGCGGCGGATGATGGTGATCGACGACGACTATCGCCAGGCCCGGCGCGTGCTCACCGAGGCGGGCGAGAGCCTCCCCGATGCCTGAACCCGGCAGCGCGGCGACCGACGATCGATTGCTCGACGGCCGGATCGTCCTGCGTCAGCCGGCGACGGGCTATCGGGCGGCGATCGACCCGGTGCTGCTGGCGGCGGCGGTACCCAATACGCGGGGGACGGTGCTCGAGCTCGGCTGCGGGGCCGGCGCGGCGGCGTTGTGTCTTGCGTGGCGGGTGCCGGAGTGCCGGGTCGTCGGGCTGGAGTTGCAGCCCGGGCTGGCCGCGTTGGCGCGGGACAACGCCGCGGCCAGCGGCCTTGCCGCCCGGGTCGAGATCCTGGCCGGCGATCTGTGCGACCCGCCGCCGGCCCTGGCCGCCGGGTCGTTCGACGGGGTGATGGTCAACCCGCCCTATTTCGAGGCAGGTGCCCATACGCCGCCGCCCGATGGCGGCAAGGCGCTGGCGCACCAGGAGGGGAATGCGGCGCTGGCTGCGTGGACTGCCGCGGCCACCCGGTATCTGCGGCCGAAGGGCTGGCTGACGATGATCCACCGGGTCGATCGGCTGATCGAGCTTTGCGCCCGGCTCTGGCCCGACTACGGCGCCATCGAGATCGTGCCGCTGTGGCCCAAGCCGGGGCGCCCGGCGCGGCGCGTCGTGGTGCGGGCGCGCAAGGCGGTCGGCAACCCGGCGGTCCTGTTGCCGGGTCTCGTCCTGCACGAGGCCGACGGTCGTTTCACGGCGGCTGCCGACGCCATTCTGCGGGACGGGGCGCCACTCGCGCTTTGACGGCGCGGCGCCCGGTCCATATATCTGGCAGTCGCCTTCCGCCGATCATCGACAAGGCCGTTCATGTGCGCATGGTTTTCCTTCGGGCGCTTTCGCCACCGTGGGCCGGTGGTGCCGGTCGTGCGCCTGTCGGGGGTGATCGGCCAGGCTGGCGCCTTCCGCCGCGGACTGTCGCTGACGGCGGTCGCCGGCGCGCTGGAGAAGGCGTTCTCGATGCCCGGCGTCCGCGCCGTCGCGCTGGCGATCAATTCGCCGGGTGGTTCGGCGGTGCAGTCGGCGATGATCGGCCGGCGCATCCGCGACCTGTCGAGCGAGAAGAACGTACCGGTCTATGCCTTCGTCGAGGATGTCGCCGCCTCCGGCGGCTATTGGCTGGCCTGTGCCGCCGACGAAATTTATGCCGACGAGAGTTCGATCGTCGGCTCCATCGGCGTCATCTCCGCCGGATTCGGATTTCACGAACTGATCGGCCGGTATGGGATCGAGCGGCGCGTGCATACCGCCGGCAAGCGCAAGATGATCCTCGACCCGTTCCAGGAAGAAAAGCCGGAGGATCTGGCGGCGCTGAAGGAGTTGCAGCAGGACATCCACGGGAGCTTCAAGGCGATGGTGCGCAAACGCCGCGCCGGCAAGCTGAAGGCATCGGAGGAGGACCTGTTCGACGGTGCCTTCTGGTCCGGCACCCGCAGCCTGGATCTGGGTCTGATCGACGGCATCGGTCATCTGCGTCCGACCCTGCAGACGAAATATGGGCCGCGCGTCCGGCTGCGGCCGATCGTGCCGGAGATGGGCTGGCTGCGCCGCCGCCTCGGCTTCCGCGGCAATACACCGTCCGGCGAGGGCATGGAGGCGTTGCTGTCGGCCCTGTCGCCGCGGCTGGTGGACGATGCCCTGGCGGCGATCGAGGAGCGCGCG
>JABDIP010000314.1 GCA_013003675.1 Inquilinus sp. | reverse complement strand
CCGCAGCAGCACGTCGAACCCCTTCTTCTCCACCGCGCGGCCGACGCTGAGCAGCCGCACCGGGTTCCCGGGGTCGCCGCCATCCCGGGCCGGGCGGTCCTCCGGCGCCGGAAAGCGGGCGAAGTCGCGACCGTGATAGAGCCGCTCGACGCGGTCCGGCGCCGCCGACAGGGACCGCAGATGCGCCGCGTTGACGGCGGTGCAGGTTACCCCCCAGGCGGCTCCCGCCAGCTTCTCCGCCAGTTCCCAATCGGGCGTCGTCCAGATGTCCTTGGCGTGTGCCGAAAAGCTCCAGGGCAGGCCGCGGATCATCGCGGCGTAGCGGGTGACCGAGGCCGGCGTGTGCAGATAGTGGGTGTGAAGGTGGCCGACATCGGCCGGCAGCTCGGTCGCCAGCACCAGCGCCTGGCCGAAGCGACGCAGCCGGTTGCGGGTCGGGTCGCGGCGGAGATCGGCGAGGAAGGCGGCCCGGGCGGTCCGATAGCCGGGCCGGAGACGCGCCCGGCGCCAGGCGGTCAGGACCCGGGCCGGCCGGTCGTGCAGATACTCCGGCAGATAGAGGACGGGGGCGACGATCTCGCGGTTGATCGCATGAACCAGCCGGTCGGTCGGGTGGCGCAACGAGACGATGAGCTGGGACTGGCCGCGCCGCTGCAAACCCAGGATCTCCTGGGCGATGAAGGTCTCCGACAGGCGGGGATAGCCCTTGACGACGATGGCGGTGCGGCCGCCGGGCATGCGGTTGGGAGCGGCCATGGCCCGGCGGCCGGTTCAGGCGGTCTGGCGCGCCAGGAAACGGGTCCGGGTCGGGCGGCGGGTGATCTGGCCGACCAGCCGGTTGACGTTTTCCAGCCCGTCGAGAAGGCCGGGGACGAACGCGTCCGACGGCCGATCCTGCGCCGGCAGCCGGCACAGGGCGTCGATCATCGGCCGCGGATCGGGGAAGGCGTCGTCGTCGAGCATGCTCGCCAGGCCGAGTTCCTGGGCGCGGGCGGTGCGTATGTACTGCTCGAGCCGCGGCCGGGTCCGCGGCAGCACCAGCGCCCGTTTGTCGAAGGACAGAATCTCGCAGAAGGTGTTGTAACCGCCCATGGCCACCACGCCGACGGCGTCGACCATCAGATTCTCCAGATGGGCGTCGAAGGTGATGATCTCGACATTCCGCAGCGTCGCGGCCCGGGCCATGAAGCTGTCCTGCTGCTCGCGCTGCATGAACGGTCCCAATACGATCAGCGCCGGATAGGGGATCTCGGCGCCGCTTTCATAGGCCCGGATCACCCAGTCGACCATGCGCTCGCCGTCGC
Source organism: Inquilinus sp. (assembly GCA_013003675.1). Classification (GTDB taxonomy): domain Bacteria; phylum Pseudomonadota; class Alphaproteobacteria; order DSM-16000; family Inquilinaceae; genus JABDIP01. The sequence goes on along the minus strand of JABDIP010000314.1, from coordinate 2,013 downwards.
CGCCGCCGCCCGGCGTGACCAGGAAATAGGGCCGGTCGAGCAATGGCAGGGCGGGCCGCGCCGCCGGTGTCGCCTCGCGCCGCAGATAGCCGGTATAGACCATCTTCCGCAGGACCGCGTCGGGCAGGTCGATGCCGAGCAACGGGTCGCAGACCTGCGGCAGGCCGTAGACCCAGATCTGATCGTAGAGGTCCTCGAGGGCCGGCAGCACGTTCTTGCGCTCCCATTCCGGCGCCAGCAGGGCCGGCTCGTCCATCACGTCGCGCAGCCCGAGCACCAGCTGGGTGCCGCGATTCTTCAGGATCTCCAGCGTGCCGCGGGCCTCGCCGCGCAAACCCAGCGGTTCCTTGTCGACCAGGAACAGATCGGGGTCGAAGATCGCCGCGGTGTGCTCGATGATCGAGGCCCGCATGGCGATGGTCTCTTCGGTGTCGATGTTCAGGTTGAGCGAAGTGTACTCGCCGTTGTGCAGCTTGATGACACCGGGAATCCGGATGAAATCCACCCGATTGCGGAAATCGAAGCTGCCGATGATCGGCGATCCGGAGAGGATCAGCACCGACATCTCGCTGTTCTGCTTCGCCAGTTCCTGTGCGATCGCGCGGCAGCGACGCAGATGCCCGAGACCGAAGGAATCGTGGCTGTAGATCAGGACCCTGGTCTGTCCTAGCCGTTTCGCCATGCTGCCCCGCTCTGCGGCCCAAAAAGGAAGCGGCCCTTCGGAGCCGAAGGGTCGCCATATTGGCGAGTCATATCATGAGGCGGCATTGCGAAACCATGCCGTTTACGCTTGCCGTTGAAAAGCTATATGATTCGCGGGCGTCGCAGGCGATGTCGCAAGACGGCCGATCCCCGAACCGCTGGCCGGATCAATATGGACAAGAATATCTATCAGTTCATCTTGCGGCACAGCAAGAAACGGCAGATTTACGTCACGCTGCTGACTTTTGCCTCGTTCCCGTTCTACTATTTCTCGCTGGACCTGCCGAGGACGATCATCGACCAGGCGATCGGCGGCGAGGCCGATTTCCCCGTCGTGATGTTCGGCATTCCGCTCGACCAGTTGGCCTACCTGTTCACCCTGTGCGGATTCTTCCTCGCGCTCGTCTTCATCAATGGCGGCTTCAAGTTCTACATCAACGTCTATGCCGGCCAGCTCGGCGAGCGGATGCTGCGCCGGCTGCGCTACGAGCTCTATACCCGGGTGCTGCGCTTCCGGCTGCCACGGTTCAAGCGCATGTCGCAGGGCGAGATCATCCCGATGATCACCGCCGAGGTCGAGCCGCTGGGTGGATTCATCGGCGAGGCCTTCTCGCTCCCGGCGTTCCAGGGCGGGCAGCTCCTGGTCCTGGTCGGGTTCATCTTCGTTCAGGACCCGGTCCTGGGCGCGGCGGCGATCGCCTTCTATCCCTTGCAGGCCTATCTGATCCCGAAGCTGCAGCGGCGGGTGAACCAACTCGGCAAGCAGCGGGTGCAGACAGTCCGCCGGCTGGCGGACCGGGTCGGCGAAGCGGTGGCCGGGGCGCCGGAAATCCATGCCCATGACACCAGCCGGCTGCATCGGGCGGACATCGCCGGATTTCTCGGGCGCATCTACGAGATCCGCTACGAGATTTTCCGCCGCAAGTTCTTCATCAAGTTCCTCAACAACTTCATCAACCAGCTGACGCCGTTCTTCTTCTTCTCGATCGGCGGCTACCTCGTGTTGGAGGACAACCTGACCTTCGGCGCGCTGGTCGCCGTGCTGGCCGCCTACAAGGATTTGTCCGGGCCATGGCGCGAACTGCTGGCCTACTACCAGCGGGTCGAGGACATCCGCATCAAGTACGAGCAGGTGATCCAGCAATTCCAGCCGCCGGACATGGTGCCGGTCGACCAGCTCGACGGCGAGGAGGCGCTCGACGGAATGCTGCCGGCAGCGAATCCTCTTCGGCATAGGCGACGTTGCTGAAATCGAGGGTTTCCGGCAGCGGTCCGTCCAGCGCCTCCTCGCCGTCGAGCTGGTCGACCGGC
>JABDIP010000312.1 GCA_013003675.1 Inquilinus sp. | reverse complement strand
GGCGCGCTCGACCTTGTCGGGCAGCAGCAGGTCGCCGGTCGAGGCCAGCTCCATGCGGCCGAGCGCCACGACGTCGCCGGTCGCCGCCTTGGCCAGCTTGGTCTGGTGGCCGCCGAGCATGTGGTAGAGGCCGGAGACCCGAAGGTCGCCGAAATGCATGCCGTCGGTCAGCGTGCCGCGCCACACCCGTGCAAAGGACAGCTTGCCAGCATGGGCAGCGTGCACGGTCTTGAACACCTGCGCCACCGTTTCGCCGGACGGCAGGTCGAGGCGCGCCACGGCCTTGTCCGGACCGGGAACGTCGTGACGCAGCGCCTTGAGCAACCGGCGAACGCCGTGGTCGTGCTCCGCCGCGCCAAGCAGCACCGGAACGATCAGATCCTCGGCGAGGTCGTTGGAGAGCTGCTGATAGATCTCCGCCTTGGCCGGCTGCAAATCCTCGAGCAGCTGCTCGAGCAGAGCGTCGTCGAAATCGGCGAGCGATTCCAGCATGCCCTGGCGCGCCTCCCGTTCGCGTGCCGCGACGCTGTCCGGCAGCTTCACGAGGTCGGAGGCCTCGCCGGGCTTGTAGTGGTAGGCGCGCTCCGACACCAGATCGACATAGCCGGTGACATGCTCGCCCTCGCGGATCGGCACCTGCCGCAATACCAGCGGCCGACCGGAGACCGACTGCAGCGCCTGCAGCGCCTCGGAGACGCGGACCGAGGCGGCGTCCATCTTGTTGAGAAACAGCATGTGCGGGATCGACATCTCGTCGAGGAACCGCAGCAGCGGCCCCAGCGCGACGGCGCGGTCGACGTCGGGTTCACAGACAATGACGGCGGCGTCGACGCACATCAACGCGTTCTGCGCCTCCTGGGCCAACTCCACCGAGCCCGGGCAGTCGATCAGTGTCCAGTCGTCGTCGAGGTAGCGAAAGCTGGCGAGGGAGATCTCGGTCGACATGCCGCGGGCCCGCGCCTCCTCGGAATGATCGCCGACGGTAGTCCCGTCCTTGATGCTGCCCTTGCGGCTGGTCGCCTCCACGGCGAAAAGCATGCTCTCCAGCAGCGTCGTCTTGCCGCTCGATTGCGGTCCCACCAGGGCCACGCAGCGCGGTACCCCGCCGGTGGATGTGTCTCCGGAAATATTCATCAGCGCCTCCGATTGTGGCCGTGCAGCCCAGGCGCCCCGCGAGGGTCCATAAACCGGTGTCGCAAGGCCGCCCGTCTTCGGCGGTCCGGAATGGGCGCTAGGTTCTCCTCAGACCGCCATGGTCCCCCCGGCGGCGGTCGAAGTCCATAGGCAATCAGCCGGCGCCATCCTGGTCGAGGGCGAGGGCGGCCGCGATCACCCGATGGATCGGCGCCGGGACGCCGTTACGCTCCGCCAGCCGGGCGACGGCACCGCTCAGCCAGGGCAATTCCAGCCGCCCGCCGCGCTCCAGATCGTGCAGCATCGACGCCTTCATCACCGCCGGCAGCCCGTCGGCGAACACCTCGATCCGCTCGACGATGTCGGCCGGCAGGTCGATGCCCAGCGCACCCGCCAGGGCGGCCGTCTCGGCGATGGCGTCGAGCAGCAGCGCCCGTGTTCGCCGATCGGCCCGGATCGGCCCGATCGGCCGCCGCAGCAACGCGGTCACGCCGCTGAACGCCGACAGGAAGACGAATTTCTCCCAGATCGCCGCGGCGATCCGGTCGCTGGCGACGGCGTCGATCCCGGCGCGTTGGCAGGCGGCGAACAGCGCCTCGACCCGCTCGGACCGGCGGCCATCGGGCTCGCCGAAGGTCAGCCGCGCCATGGTGCCGGTGTGGCGGATCAGCCCCGGCCCGCCGATCGTCGCGGCGATATGCGCGACGCCGCCGACGACCCGGCCGGGGCCGAGGATGCGGCCGAGCGTTTCGACACTCTCGACGCCGTTCTGGAATGTGGCGATGGCGCCGCCGCCGGCCAGCAACGGCGCCGCGGCCCGGGCCGCCGCCTCGGTATCCCATAGCTTGACCGCGAACAGCACCAGATCGACCGGGCCGATCGACCCCGGATCGTCGGTCGCCGCTACCGGCCGCAAGGTCAGATCGCCGAGTTCGCTTTCAACCCTGAGGCCGCCTTCCCGCAGCGCCGCGAGATGCCGGCCGCGGGCGACGAATACGACATCCTCGCCGGCGGCCGAAAGCCGCGCGCCAAAATAGCCGCCGACCCCGCCGGCCCCAAGAACCGCAATCCGCATCGCCCGTCCTCCGCTTCCGACAGGCGGCAAACAAATGCCGCCGCCCCGGGAGTACGACAGGGCGACGGCGATGAAAAGGTCGATGCCGCCGGCCGCCGCCCCAATGGGACAGCGGCCGGGGCGCGGTTACGCGGCGCGGATCTCGTTCAGGAACTTCTCCATTTCCGTGCGCAGGCGATCGGCCTGCTCGGCCACGGTGCCCGAGGCCTTGAGGACCTGGTCGGCGCCCTCGCCGGTTTCGCGCGCCGCCGCGGACACCTCGGCGATGTTACTCGACACCTCGCGGGTGCCGGACGAAGCCTGCTGAACGTTGCGCGAGATTTCGCGCGTCGCCGAGCTCTGCTCCTCGACCGCCGAGGCGATGGCGCTGGCGACCTGGCTGACTTCGCTGATTGCGCCCCGGATCGCCTCGATCGCCGACACCGTGTTCGAGCTTTCCGCCTGGATGCTGGTGATCTGGGCGGAAATCTCCTCGGTCGCCTTGGCGGTCTGGCCGGCCAGCGACTTGACCTCCGAGGCGACGCCGGCGAAGCCCTTGCCGGCCTCGCCGGCACGCGCCGCCTCGATGGTGGCGTTCAGTGCCAGCAGGTTGGTCTGGCCGGCGATGTCGTTGATCAGCGACACGACGTCGCCGATCTTCTGCGCCGCCTCGGCCAAGCCCTGAACGGTCCGCGACGCCGCTTCCGATTCGGAGACCGCGCGGGCGGTCATTTCGGCCGACTGCTCGACGCGCTGGCCGATCTCGGCGCTCGATGCCGACAACTCCTCGGTCGCCGAGGCGACGGTCTGCACGTTGGTCGACGCCTCCTCCGACGCCGCGGCGACGGTGGACGACCGCATGCTGGTCTGCTCGGCACCGCCGGCCAGCATCTTGGCCGAGGCCTCCATCTGGGTGGCGGAGCTGGAGACGGATTGGACGACATCCTTCACGCGAGAGTCGAAATCGTCGGCCAGCTTGCGCATTGCCTCCCGCTTCTCCTCGGCGGCCCGCTCGTCCTGGCGCGCCTGGTTGGCAGACAACTCGTCCATGCGTATGGCGTTCTGCTTGAAAACCTCGACGGTGTCGGCCATCACGCCGACCTCGTCCTTGCGGCCGACGCCTGGCACCTCGATCGACTTGTCGCCATCGGCGAGTTTCCGCATGGCGGCAGAGAGGCCGAGGACCGGTCGGGCGATGCTGCGGCCAGTGGTAAAGGCGACGACGATGCCGATCACCAGCGTGGTCCCGGCGATGATAACGTCCTCGACCTCGGCGGCCTCCACCGCGGCAATGGTTGCCGCTTCAAGGGCGTTCTCGTCGTCATGGGCGGAGACCTTCACCTCTTCGATCTTGTGGCCGATCTCGGCGCCGATGCGGTCGAGAACGGTCACCCTGATCTCGTTGCGCCGGCCGATGATCTCGGCGACCTGCTCAAAGGCCGCCTCGTACTTCGGCAGATCCTCCTCGAAGCTGACGAGGACGCGGCGGCGCTGCGGGTTCTGCAGGCTGCGGTCGAGGCGGGCGAGCGCCCGTTCTAGCTCCTCGAACTCGTCGCGCACCCGCTCGATCGCGGAAAGGTCGTTGGTATCCAGGAATTTGGTCACGTAAAGACGCGCCAGCAACAGATCCGACTGCACCACGCCGGCATAGTTCGCCGACTCGTAATCGCCGGCCGCATAGGCGCCCTCGTTGATCTCGGTGAGCCGCTCGCGCAGGCTGGTGCCAAGCGGGTTGAGCACCTCATAGACGACCCGGTCGCGCTCGTGCATCAGTTCCACCACCTGGTCGAACCCCTCGCGGTACTCGTCGACGAGCGTATCGATCTCCGTGACCAGCCGGGCGCGGAGCGGGTTGTGGATCTCCTCCTCGGCATGGGCCAGGCCGGCGCGGACCTGGTCGTAGGCTTCCCGCGTATGCGCCAGATCCTCCTCGCTGCCGATGAGCTGGTATTCCCGCGCGTTGAGCTGAAGGTCGGCGATGTCGGCGTCGAGCTCGGCGACCAGCAGGGCGTCGCTGGCCATGTCGGCGTAGTCGAAGAAATTCCGCCGCAGCCCCTCGATCTCCAGGACCACCAGAGCCGTCAGCAGGACCAGCAAACCGATAATCAGGCCGAACCCGGCATAGATCTTCGTGCCGATCTTGAGATTGGCTAAGAACGAACGCTTGCCGCCGCCGCGCGCGGCGGACCGGTCTGATTTCGAATCGGCGGGCTTGGTCGAACTCATTTGGGGTCTCCAGCGGGTTTATTGGCGGCAGGGCTGACATTCGCGAAATCGGGCCTGCGAAGCGATGCTTCGGGGGTCCGCCCCAACCGCGTGCGGCGGTGGGACCGAGGCGGCGCCGTAACGGCGGCGGAGCATCGGGACTCGTCGGGCAGGTGCGAAAGCAACCGCATGGGAAGCACTACTCTTGAAAGCAATAATGCTCGGTTGGCGCGGCTAACAGGCGATGCGGATCGTCACCCGCCAATCGACCTGCCACGCTCCAGTCCCCCGAATTTTGCGCCAGGGCATTGACGAGGGCTTAATTAGGCGCGTTGGCCTCGCGGGAACCGGCGCGGCCACCACGCTGCGCCGGGCGGGGCGCCCGCTTGTGCCCGCGGGCAAGTCGCGGCCGTCGCCAGG
>JABDIP010000179.1 GCA_013003675.1 Inquilinus sp. | reverse complement strand
AGCTCCGGGTGGTCGACGAACCAGCGCTGCTGCACGGCATGGCGATGCGGATCGCTGGTCAACAGGTTGCCCTCGAAGCGATCGCGCCCGGGCCGCCAGGGTCGCTGGCTCAGGGCATAACCGCCGGCAAAGCCGAGCGACACCGCAGCCCATGACAGGGCCCGCGCCAGCCACAGGGGGAACCGCTCGGTGCCGATCCCCAGCATCGGCGCCGACAGCACCGCCCCGGCCACCGCGGCGGCGCCGGTCTGCAGATAGCGAACCGCCACATGGCCGCCCATCGAATGGGCCAGCACTGCAAGCTTCAGGGCGCCGATTTCGGCCTTCACCGCCGCAATCACCGCGCGCAGATCGTCGACCAGCATGTCATAGGTTTCGACATGGCCACGCTGGCGGTCCGGCAGCAGCCGGCTCGACAGCCCCTGGCCGCGCCAGTCGAAGGTCCACACGGCGAAGCCCTGCCGCGACAGGTCTTCCGCCGCCTCCCCATATTTTTCGTTGAATTCGGTGCGACCGTGCAGGATCAGCATCGCCGCGCGCGGGGCGTCGGGCGGCGATGTCCAACGGGCCAGGCGCAGACGGGCGCCGTCCGGCAGGTCGAGAAAGCGGCTCTCCCAGCCGGCAGCGGCGCCCGCATCAACCATCATGCGGTCGTCGCCACCTCGGTGCCCTTGGCCAGCGCCGCCTGGGCCGCCGCCAGCCGAGCGATCGGCACCCGATAGGGCGAGCAACTGACATAGTCGAGGCCGACCGACTCGCAGAAGCGGATCGAGGCCGGATCGCCGCCATGCTCGCCGCAGATGCCGAGCTTGATGTCGGGGCGACCGATGCGGCCGCGCTCGCAGGCGATCCGCACCAGTTCGCCGACGCCGTCCGGGTCGAGGGTGACGAACGGGTCCTGCTCGATGATGCCGGCGGCCTGATAGGCCGGCAGGAAGGCGGCCGAATCGTCGCGGCTGATGCCGAAGGTCGTCTGGGTCAGATCGTTGGTGCCGAAGCTGAAGAACTCGGCGGAACGCGCCAGATCTTCTGCCCGCAGCGCGGCGCGCGGCAGCTCGATCATGGTGCCGACCAGATAGTTCAGCTTGGTGCCGGTCTCTTTCTCCACCTCGCCGGCCACGGCCACGATGCGGGCCCTCAGGATTTCGATTTCCTCGCGGGCGAAGGCCAGCGGGATCATCACCTCCGGCGTCACCGTCGTGCCGTCGGCGCCGGCCACTTCCAGCGCCGCCTCGAAGACCGCCCGCGCCTGCATCTCGTAGATTTCCGGATAGCTGATGCCGAGCCGGCAACCGCGATGGCCGAGCATCGGGTTGCTCTCGCGAAGCTGGGTCGCCCGGTGGCGGATGCGCAACGGGTCGGCATGGGCCGCCTTCGCCACCTCGGCCATCTCCTCGGCCGAGCGCGGCAGGAATTCGTGCAGCGGCGGGTCGAGCAGGCGGATGGTCACCGGCAGCCCGTGCATGATGCGGAACAGCTCGACGAAATCCCGCCGCTGCATCGGCAGCAGTTCGGCCAGTGCCTCGCGGCGTTCCTCGACGGTCTCGGCGACGATCATCCGGCGCACCGCGACGATCCGCTCCGCCTCGAAGAACATGTGCTCGGTGCGGCACAAGCCGATGCCCTCGGCGCCGAATTTGATGGCGGTGTGGGCATCTTCCGGCGTCTCGGCGTTGGCGCGGACCTCCATGCGGCGGGTCGCGTCGGCCCATTCCATCAGCGTGGCGAAGTCGTCGGACAGGTCGGGCTGAACCGTCGGCACCGCGCCCTTCATCACCTCGCCGGTGGCGCCGTCCAGGGTGATCAGATCGCCCGCCTTCACCGTCACGCCGCGAACCGTCAGGCTCCTCGTGGTCGGGTCGATGCGGATCTCGCCGGCGCCGGAAACGCAGGGCCGCCCCATGCCGCGGGCCACGACCGCCGCATGGCTGGTCATGCCGCCCCGGGTGGTCAGGATGCCGGCCGCCGCGTGCATGCCGTGGATGTCTTCGGGGCTGGTCTCCTCGCGCACCAGGATCACCGTCTCGCCCATCTGCGCCTTGGCCTCCGCCTCGTCGGCGGTCAGCACGACGTGCCCGGCGGCGGCACCGGGAGAGGCCGGCAGGCCGCGCGCGATCACCTCCCGCTTGGCCTTCGGGTCGAGGGTCGGGTGCAAAAGCTGGTCGAGCGAGGCCGGCTCGATGCGGGCGACCGCCTCGGACTCGTCGATCAGCTTCTCGCGGCACATGTCGACGGCGATCTTCAGCGCCGCCTGCGCGGTGCGCTTGCCGTTGCGCGTCTGCAGGATGTAGAGGCGGCCCTTCTGGACGGTGAACTCCAGATCCTGCATGTCGCGGTAATGCGCCTCGAGCTTCCGGCGGATTTCGTCCAGTTCGGCATAGAGCGCCGGCATGATCTCTTCCATCGCCGGCAGGGTCGAATTGCCCGCCGCCTTCTCCGCCAGGGTCAGCGGCTGCGGCGTGCGAATGCCGGCGACCACGTCCTCGCCCTGGGCGTTGATCAGGAATTCGCCGTAAAAGGCGTTCTCGCCGATCGACGGGTTGCGGGTGAAGGCAACGCCGGTGGCGCAATCGTCCCCCATGTTGCCGTACACCATCGCCTGCACGTTGACCGCGGTGCCCCACTCGGCCGGCAGGTCGTGCAGGCGGCGATAGGTGATCGCCCGCTGGTTCATCCACGAGCCGAAAACGGCGCCGATCGCGCCCCAGAGCTGTTCCTGCGGGTCCTGCGGGAAAGGTGCTTCCAGCGTGTCCGCGACCACATCCTTGTAGCGACCGACCAGGGACTGCCAGTCCTCGGCGGTCAGGTCGGTATCGAGGGTCAGCCCGCGGCCGCGCTTCAGCCGCTCCAGTTCCTCCTCGAACTGGAAATGCTCAACGCCCAGCACGACGTCGCCATACATCTGGATGAACCGGCGATAGCTGTCATAGGCGAAACGCGGATCGCCGGTGCGCTTGGCCAGCCCCTCGACGGTCACATCGTTGAGGCCGAGGTTGAGCACCGTGTCCATCATGCCCGGCATCGAGGCCCGGGCGCCGGAGCGGACCGAGACCAGCAGCGGATTTCCGGCATCGCCGAACTTCGCGCCCACGGTCTTCTCGATCGCCGCCATCGCCGCCGACACCTGGTCGGGCAGGTCGGCCGGATAGCTCCGGTCGTTGCCATAGAAAAAGGTGCACAGCTCGGTCGTCACCGTGAAGCCGGGCGGCACCGGCAGGCCGAGCCGGCTCATTTCCGCCAGATTGGCGCCCTTGCCGCCCAGCAGGTTCTTCATCTCCGCCGCGCCGTCGGCCGTGCCGCCGCCGAAGCCGTACACCCACTTATTCATCGCCGCTCCGGTCCCCTTTGGTGATCCGATCGCATGTCCAGGGCGGGGCCGCCTCGTGCGCCCCAACTATCCTTCGATCCGGGAAAAATCCGCCACCCGGTTCATCGTCGCCGTGATCTGACTCAACAACGCCAGACGATTGTCCCTCAATTCGGTATCCTCGGCATTCACCGTCACCTCGTCGAAGAAGGCGTCGACCGGCGCCCGCAGAGCCGCCAGCACGCCCATGGCGGCGGCGAAGTCCTCCGCCTCCAGCAGCGGCCCGACCTTGGCCGTCGCGCCGGCGAGCGCCTTTGCCAGCGCCTTTTCTTCCGCCTCGCGCAGCCGCTTGGCATCGACCGGCCCGTCATGGGCGGATTTGTCCTTCTTCGCCTCGATGCGAACGATGTTGGCGGCCCGCCGATAGGCGACCAGCAGATTGGCACCGTCCTCGGTCGACAGGAAGGCGCCCAGCGCCTCGACCCGTGCCAGCAGCCGCATCAGATCGTCCTCGCCGCCCAGCGCGAACACTGCATCGACCAGATCGTGCCGCACCCCCCGTTCGCGTAGCGCCACCTTCAGCCGGTCGGCGAAGAAGGAAAGCAGCTCATCCATCACACCGTCGGCCTTCGCCTGCTTGGCCGCCCGGCCGCCCGCCTGAAGCCGTGCGGCCGTCGCGAATGCCGGCAATAGCGGCAGCCGCAGCCGGTTCTCCAGCACCAGCCGGATCACGCCGAGAGCGCCGCGGAGCAGCGCATAGGGGTCGCGGCTACCGGTCGGCT
>JABDIP010000276.1 GCA_013003675.1 Inquilinus sp. | reverse complement strand
ACAAGACCCTATCTGGCCGAGAGCTGGCAGGCGTCGGACGACCTGAAGACGTGGACATTCAAGCTGCGCCGGGGCGTCAAGTGGAACAATGGCGACGATTTCGGCGCCGATGACGTCGTCTACAACTTCAAGCGCTGGTTGGACCCGGCGACCGGTTCGTCGAACCAGGGCCTGTTCGGCGCCATGACCGAAACCGTGGGCGACAGCACCAAGATGTCGGAAGGGGCGATCGAGAAGGTCGACGACCACACGGTCCGCCTCAATCTCAACCGGGCCGAGTTGGCGATCCCGGAGAACCTCTACAACTACCCGACCGCCATCGTGCATCGCCGGTTCGGCGAGGACGGCGGCGACCTCTCGAAGAACCCCGTCGGCACCGGCCCGTTCGCGTTGCGCGATTTCCGGGTCGGCGAGATCTGCGATCTGGTGAAGCGCAATCCCGCGGATTACTGGGGCGACGAGGTCCATCTCGACGGCATCCGCTATATCGACCACGGCGAAGGCACGATGCAGAGCGTCGCCGCCCTGGTCTCCAACCAGGTCGACACGGTCTATGAGGTCAGCATCGACGAGGTGCCGCTGATCGAGCAGAACCCGAACCTGGTGCTCGGCGAGGCGGTGACCGGGCAGACCGGCGTGGCGCGCATGCAGATGACCCAGGCCCCATTCGACGATATCCGGGTCCGCCAGGCCGTCGTGCTCTGCCAGGACCACGAGCGCCTGCTGCAGCTCGCCCATCGCGGCCGCGGTTCAGTCGGCGAGGACCATCACGTCGCGCCGATCCATCCGGAATACGCGGCGCTGCCGAAGCGCCAGCAGGACCATGCCCGCGCCAAGGCACTGCTGGCGGAAGCCGGTTATCCGAACGGCATCGACCTGAGTATCGACGTGCGTCAGTCGCCGGCTTGGGAGCTGAACTGCATGCAGGCGTTCCGCGAGATGCTGGCACCCGCTGGCATCCGCTTGAACCTGAACGTCATGCCGTCGTCGCAATACTGGGAGGTCTGGGACAAGACGCCGTTCGGCTTCACCGCCTGGACCCACCGGCCACTCGGCGTGATGGTGCTCAATCTCGGCTATCGTTCCGGCGTGCCGTGGAACGAGTCGAAATACTCCAACCCGGCGTTCGACCGGCTGCTCGACCAGGCCAACGCCACCATCGACATCACCGAGCGCAAGCGGATCATGGCGCAGGTGCAGAAAACCCTGCAGGACGATGCGATCATCGCCCAGCCCTTGTGGCGGTCGGTGTTCAACGCGTCGCACAAGCGGGTCCAGAACCGGGTCGCCCACCCGACCTTCTACCACCAGTTCAACACCACGTGGCTGGCCGATGCCTGATGGTGGCGTCGGGTGAATTCAGCGGGGCGGAGGCCGGCGGCCTCCTCCCGCGTTGGACGGGGTGCGTCGAGCCGGCCGTATCGCGGCCGATCCTTCGACCGATGACGGGCTAGGCGGAACCGATGCTGCTCCTTCTGGTCAAGCGGTTCGCGATGATGGTCGCCATCATGCTGGTGGTGTCCATCCTGTTGTTCCTGCTGCTCGAACTCGACCCCGAGGGGGTCGCGGTCAAGGTCCTGGGTCCCTACACCAGCGTCGAACAGCGCATGCTGTGGCTGGAGCAGAACGGCTACAACGAGGCGGCCTGGCTGCGCTATATCGGCTGGCTCGGCAATCTGCTGCAGGGCGATTTCGGCGATTCGATCAAGTACAAGGCGCCGGTCTCCGACATCCTTTGGAGCCGGCTCGCCAATACCGGCATTCTGGGGCTCGCCACGTTCGGCGTGATGATCCCGCTCTCCCTCGCGCTCGGCGTCCTGGCCGGCATGCGCGAAGGATCGTGGCTGGATCGCAGCATCAGCGTCACCAGCATCGTCACCACCTCGGTGCCGGAATTCGCCAGCGCGGTGCTGCTCGTATTCCTGTTCGTCTTCCATCTGGGATGGCTGCCGGGCACCAGCGGCATGGCCGACGGCTTCTCCTGGATCGAGCTGGTCCTGCCGGTGCTGGTGCTGGTGCTCTACGATTTCGGCTATGTCGCGCGAATGACCCGGGCGTCGATGGCCGAGGTGATGCAGACGCCCTACATCCGCACCGCCATCCTGAAAGGGTTGCCCTACAAGCGGGTGATCATGCGGCACGCGCTGCGCAATGCGCTGATCGCTCCGTTCACGGTGATCATGCTGCAGATCAACTGGCTGCTGTCGGGCGTGATCGTCGTGGAGTTCGCGTTCTCCTACAAGGGCTTCGGCGCGCTGTTGCTGGATGCCTCGCTGAACGACGACATCTTCCTGATCCAGGCCTGCGCGATGGTGGCGGTGTTCGTCGCGGTGGCGACGCAGACGCTGGCCGATATCGGCTACACCTACCTCAATCCGCGCATCCGCTTCAGTTGACCGACGAGGACGCCGCTAGATGACCGCCGAGACCGTCAACGCATCCGTTCGCCGCCAGGGCCGCGTGCGCGGGATCGTCACGGCGATCGGTCTGATGCGGGAGAGCATCGTCGGGATGATTGGCCTCTCGCTGGTCGTGTTCTGGGTCGTCGTCGCCCTGTTCGCGCCGCTGCTGGCACCCTATTCGCCGGTTGCCAACCAGGTTTCGTTCGCCGTCCCGGGGGCCATGGCGCCCGATGGTGGGACGTTCTGGCTGGGGACCGACCATCTCGGGCGGGACATCCTGTCGCGCGTGATCTGGGGCTCGCGCACAGTGCTGACCTATGCCCCGATCGCGACCGCCCTGGCCTATGCCGTCGGCATCGTCATGGGGGCGATGGCGGGATATTACCGGGGCTGGGTCGACAGCGTCATGTCCGGATTCGCCAATGTGATCCTGTCGTTTCCGATCCTGGTGCTCTACGTGGTGATCATCTCCACCTTCGGCGCCTCCGGCCTGAACATCCTGTTCGCCGTCACCTTCGCCAGCGCGCCCGGGATCATGCGGATCGTGCGTGGACTGGTGCTCGACCTGCGCAACCGCGACTACGTGGCGGCGGCGCAGACGCGGGGCGAGAGCTCGTTCTACATCATGTTCGTCGAAATCCTCCCGAATGCCCGCGGGCCGCTGATCGTCGATGCCTGCCTGAGGCTGGGCTACACCACCATCACCATCGGCGTGCTCGGCTTCCTGGGGCTCGGCCTGCCGCCGCCCGACCCGGACTGGGGCGGGATGATCAACGAGACCCGAAATCTGCTCATGCTGGCGCCGCACATGACGATCGTGCCGTGCCTCGCCATCAGCTCGCTGGTGCTCGGCTTCAACCTGTTGGCCGACGGCATTCGCGAAGTCTCGCTACGTGACTGAGGAGAGCCGAGATGGCGACCGGTAACGCCAGCGCCGACGACACGCCGGTCCTCGAGATCAAGGACCTCTGCCTCTCGTATTTCACCCGGGCCGGCGAGATCCCCGCGGTGATCGATTTCAACCTGACCCTGCGCCAAGGCGAGGCGGTCGGGCTGGTCGGCGAATCCGGCTGCGGCAAGTCGACCGTGGCAATGGCGATCATGCGCTATCTGGGCCACAACGGCAGCATTGTCGGCGGTTCGATCCGCTTCAAGGGCCAGGACATGGCGACCCTCTCGACGGAGGAGATGCGCCAGCTCCGCGGCTCGCAGATCGCCATGATCTATCAGGAACCGATGGCGGCCTTGAATCCGAGCATGACGATCGGCGAACAGCTGATCGAGGTGCCGCTGCATCACGAGCCCGGCATCACGGTGGACCAGGCCCGGGAGCGGGCGGTGGACATGCTGGCCAACGTCAAGCTGCCGGACCCGGTGCTGGTGATGAATTCCTATCCGCACCAGATCTCCGGCGGCCAGCAGCAGCGCGTGGTGATCGCGATGGCGCTGTTGTCCGGCCCGTCGCTGCTGCTGCTCGACGAGCCGACGACGGCGCTTGACGTCACCGTCGAGGCCGGGATCGTCGAACTGATCGCCGAGATCGGCAAGAAGTTCGGCACCTCCATGCTCTATATCAGCCACAATCTGGGGCTGATCCTCGATACCTGCGAGCGGGTGTGCGTGATGTACTCCGGCGAGGCGGCCGAGGTCGGGCCGATCCGCGACCTGTTCGAAAACCCCCGGCATCCCTATACGCACGGCCTCTTCAATTGCATTCCGACACCGGGCCGCGACAAGCACGCGCACCCGCTGATGCCGATCCGCGGCCAGTTGCCGCTGCCGCACGAGCGGCCGCCGGGCTGCAACTTCGGCCCGCGTTGCGATTTCTTCGAACCTGGACGATGCGATGTCGGCCAGATTCACATGCAGCCGGTCGATGCGGCGCGCGGACATGCTATTCGCTGCGCGCGCTGGAACGAGATCGATTGGGCCAGCCATGAGGTCGCGACCAAGGTCTATGAGCCGATGGAGCCGGGCGAGGTCGTCCTCGTCGCCGACGAGATGCAGAAATACTACCCGGTCCACGACCGCTCGCTGGCGGCGTTGATTGCCGGGCGCAGCGTCCGCCAGGTGAAGGCGAACGAGACTCTCAGCTTCGAGGCCCGCAAGGGCGAGACGGTGGCGATCGTCGGCGAGTCCGGCTGCGGCAAGTCGACCTTCGCCAAGGTGTTGATGGGCCTGGAGACCGCGACCGGCGGGACGTTGGTGTTCAATGACGACGATATCGGCGACACGGCGGTTCGCGAGCGGACGCCGGCCCAGCTCGGATCGCTCCAGATGGTCTTCCAGAACCCGAACGACACGCTGAATCCGAGCATGACCATCGGCTCGCAGATCGGCCGGGTGATCCGGAAATTCGGCATCGAGGCGGATCGGGAGAAGATCGACCGGCGCGTCGAAAAATTGCTCGATCTGGTCAAGCTACCGCGCGATTTCGCCCTGCGCCGGCCCCGCCAGCTCTCCGGCGGCCAGAAGCAGAGGGTCGGCATCGCCCGCGCCTTCGCCGGCGACCCGGCCATGGTCGTGGCCGACGAGCCGGTGTCGGCGCTCGATGTCTCGGTTTCCGCCGCCGTCACCGGCCTGCTGATGGACATCCAACGTCGCGCGGAGACCACGCTTTTGTTCATCAGCCACGATCTCGGTGTCGTTCGCTACCTGGCCGACCGCGTTGTGGTCATGTATCTCGGCCACATCATGGAGCAGGGCACCACCGACGAGGTGTTCGCGCCCCCCTACCATCCCTATACCGAGGCATTGCTGTCGGCGGTGCCGATCGCCGATACCAAGGTGAAGAAGAAGCGGATCATCCTGGAAGGGGCGCTGCCCAGCGTGCTTGATCCGCCGAAGGGGTGTCCCTTCCATACCCGCTGTCCGCGCAAGATCGGCGGCTTGTGCGAGGAATCGCCGCCGCCGATTCATCACACCGAAAGCGGGCACTCCATTGCGTGTCATATACCTTTGGATGAATTGCGGCTGGTCGAGCCTGTCATTACAACTGCTGCTTAGTGATCGTACTGCGGTTTTGCCATTCAGGGCGCAGGGCGGTTGCAGCCGGCGGGTCGCGCTAGGCGGCATGGACCGAAGCGAATTCGCCAAATCGTAGCCGCGCCCGCGTGGTTGGCGGTGCGGCGGTTGGCTAGGCAGTGAGTGAACGAAACATCTGAAGGTATGGAGTAATGGGAGTGATGGACATGGAAGCGGCGCCCGTCGAACGCCAGCGTCGCCGCCGCAAGACGATTGCGATTGATGGCCCGGATCCGGTCGACGTGCATGTCGGCATGCGTCTGCGCCAACGTCGTACGCTGCTCGGGATGAGCCAGGAGAAGTTGGCGAAGGCCTTTGGTGTCTCGTTCCAACAGGTTCAGAAATACGAGCGCGGAGCCAACCGAATCAGCGCCAGCAGGCTGCACCTGCTAACCCGAATCCTCGATGTCCCGGTGTCGTATTTCTTCGAAGGAATACCGTCGGAGGTACAGGATCGTCCGCTGCCGTCCGAACATGACGCTCCGGACCGGATGACCAGCCGCGAGACGCTGGAATTGGTGCGCGCCTATTACAAGATCCTCGACCCTAGCGTTCGCAAGCGCCTGGTCGACCTCGCCCGCGCCCTCGGCAAAGAGGAAGCGGCGGAATAACGATAATCTCCCCCTGACATGAACTCAGAAGGCGCCCACTGGGCGCCTTTCTCTTGCCTGAACGCCTGTGCCGGGGCGAAACGACGGGCGCCGACTCAGAATAGCGACAGCGGGTCGTCGACGATGCGGCTGTCGATCCGACGGATGCTGAGTCCCGGCGGCGGCGTCGGGGCGGTGCCGAAGACCAGCCGCTCGATGGCGAGCGGATCGACCACCGCGAGGCTGGTCGATTCGCGATCGATCAGTGCACGGATTCGCGGATCCGCAGCGCCGGCACCGGCCATCGACAACAGGGCACCTTCTCCGGGCGAGAGGTTGCCGGTCCGATAGGTCTGCCGAGGGGCGCGGGTGACCGGCTGCGACTCCGGATCGCCGGGCCGCAACGCATAGTCGGGCGGGATGTGCAACGGCACCTGTCGGGCCGACACCTCAGGGCCCGCCGGCGGCTGACCGATGTCGAACGTCGCCGAGGGGCCGCCACAACCGGCCAACCACATGGCCAACGCCCCGACCGACAGCGCGAACCTCCTGTTCACAACGACCCCCCCAAATTACAGCGGCCCGGTCCCGCGTGGCGCGGCAATCAGGCCGAGTTTTCCAGCATTGGCCGCAGTTCGGACGGCGGGTTGCCGTCACCTTGCCCGCTGCCGCGCTGGGCATTCTGCTTCGCGTCGAGCCGGCGCGCGAACTGGTCGAACAACTCCGCCACGCATTTCGCCACGCTCTTCTGGTGCGGTTCGACCAGATGCTCGGACGCCTGGGCGCACATCGCGGCGAAATGCCGCGCCGAACGGACCGACGTATCGTAGGCCTCGGCCCGGATCTCGTCGAAGGTCTGCATGATGTAGTCGCGGGCGATATTCTCTTCGACCGTCTTCAGCGAAGCTTCTTCGATCATGCCCTTCTTGAGCATGCTGAAGACCTGGTCGGTCTCCGTGGTGATCCGGTCGAAGATCGCGTCGACACGGTCCATATCGGTGCTGAGGGCATTGGCGCGGTCGGCCGCGATCTTCGGCTGCAGCGCTACCTTGGCATTGCTCATGATGTCGTTCCCGGGATCGGGTGAGGAATGGTCGGTCGTTAGCGGCGTATTTATAGTATACAGGACATTAAGGCCCTGGCGAGGCGCAATCCCACCGCCGTTTTCACTTGTCGGCCGCCGACAAATTCAATGCTTGATTGTGGTGGCGGTGACGCCGGGCCCGCCAACGGAAAATGGCCCGGATCGCTTGATCCGGGCCATTTCCTCGAATTGGCTCCCCGGGCCGGACTCGAACCAGCGACAGGGTGATTAACAGTCACCTGCTCTACCAACTGAGCTACCGGGGATCAGAACCGCGACCTGACATTCGCAAGGTCATGGCTGAGGCCGCGTCTTATAACAAACCCGTTTCCTCGATGCTAGACCATCGAAAACCGGCCGGGCGTTTTCCCGCGGGATCTCGCGGGGATTGGAGGCGCGGACCGGAGTCGAACCGGTGTACACGGATTTGCAGTCCGCTGCCTGACCACTCAGCCACCGCGCCATGCCGGGCCGGGCGCAGCTATAGCGTTGCTGTCGAGCAGGGGTCAAGCGACACGGGCAGGGCGTGGACCGCGCGGCGGAATTTGGCCATACTCGATTGTCATGATGGGCGCAGACGCTATATATGACGCGGCGAAGCGTTTCGCCATCCCCTCCGCCCGGCAATCCTCTTCGACCGCCAAGGCCATCATGACCGACTACGCCGTTGCCCGCTTCAACATGGTGGAGGGGCAGCTCAAACCGAACAAGGTGACCAGCCCGGCGCTGCTGGAGGCCATGCTGGCGGTGCCGCGCGACCGGTTCGTGCCGAAGGCGATCCGCGGCATCGCCCATGTCGACGAGGACATCCCGCTGGACGGCGGCCGCTACCTGATGGAACCGATGGTGCTGGGCCGGCTGATCGAGACGGCGGCGGTACGCGACAGCGACATCGCGCTGGTCGTCGGCTGCGGTACCGGGTACTCGGCGGCAGTGCTGGCGCGCCTGGCCAACACCGTGGTGGCGCTGGAAAGCGATCCCGACATGGCGCAGACCGCCAGCGAGACCCTGGCCCATCTCGGCGTCGACAACGCGGTGGTGGTCGAGGGACCGTTGGCGGAAGGATATGCCAAGCAGGCGCCGTACCAGGTCATCGTCTTCGACGGCGCGGTTGCCGAAATCCAACCGGCGATCCTCGAGCAACTGGCCGATGGCGGCAGGCTGACGGCGGTGCTCGCGCCCGAGGGCGGCATGGGACGTGCCACGCTCTACCAGCGAATCGGCTCCGTGGTCTCGCATCGGCCGGTCTTCGACGCTGCCGTCCAGTTGCTGCCCGGCTGTGCGCCGAAGCCCGGTTTCCGGTTCTAGCAGGGTCCGGGCGGCAGGAAAGTGCGGGGCGTTGGCACCATGGCAAGGTGGGAGATCGACCCGGCCGCCGTCGAACGGCTCCGCCGCGAAGGCGGGGCGGGCGGCATCCTCGATGTACGCGAGCCGTGGGAGCTGAAGATCTGCGCCGTGGCGGGGAGCCTCGATATCCCGATGGCCCAGGTGCCATCCCGTGTCGATGCGCTGCCGCGCGACGGCATGCTGGTGGTAATGTGCCATCACGGCGCCCGCAGCCTGCGGGTGACGGAATGGTTGCGCGCCAATGGCTTCGACAACGCGATCAACCTCGCGGGTGGCATTGACGCCTGGGCGGCGCAAATCGACGACACGATGACGAGGTACTGATGGTTGAGCGAGGCAGGCGCCGGCGGCAGAGCGCGGCGCGGGTGGCGATCGCGGCGATTGGCATTGCATTGGCGACGTCTCCGGCGGAGGCTGAGACCCTCGCCGAGGCGTTGGTGCTCGTCCATCAGGGCAATCCGACCCTGGCTGCCCAGAAATCCCAGCTTCGGGCCGCGAACGAGCAGATCGCCCAGGCGTTGTCGGGCTATCGTCCGAACGTCCAGGCCCAGGGCGAATACGGGATCGAGTACTCCGATACCGAGCTGTCCACCGGCACTTCCGATTCCGATACCGTCAGCCCGGCGTCGGTCGGCATCACGGTCAACCAGCCGCTCTATCGCGGCGGCCGTACCGCCGCCGGCGTGCGCAGCGCCGATTTCTCCGTCCAGGCGAGCCGGGCCGGCTACCTCAGCGTCGAGCAGACGGTGCTGCTGGACGCGGTCGCCGCCTACATGGATGTGGTCCGCGAGGAAGCGGTGCTGGAGCTGTCGATCAACAACGAGCAGGTGTTGCGCCGGCAACTCCAGGCGACCCGCGACCGCTTCTCGGTCGGCGAAGTGACCCGGACCGATGTCAGCCAGGCGGAATCGCGGCTGGCGCGGACCACCGCCGACCGCATCGCCGCGCAGGGCGACCTCGCGACCTCGCGCGCGACCTATGCGCGGATCATCGGCGTCCCGCCGGGTGTCGTCGAAGCGCCGCCGCTGCCGCTGGGCATGCCGACCTCGCGCGCCGAGGCGATCGCGCTCGGCGAGGGGAACAATCCGTCGCTGATCGCCGCGACGTTCAACGCGGAAGCCGCGAAGGCCAGTGTCGACGTGGTGTTCGGCGAGATGCTGCCGCAGCTCGACCTGAGTGGCCGGGTGCGTAGCACCTATGAGCCGAGCAGCACGATCGACCAGTCGGACAGCGCCTCGCTGGCGGCGGAACTGACCGTCCCGCTCTACCAGTCCGGCGCGGTTTCGTCGCGGGTGCGCGAGGCCAAATATGCCGCCAATGAGAGCCGCATCCGCGTCGAGGAACAGCGCCGGACGGTGGTGGAGGCGGCGAATCGGGCCTGGGACGTGCTCGTCACCGCCCGGGCCACGATCCAGTCGCTCCTGGCCCAGGTGAATGCCGCCCGCATCGCGCTCGAGGGCACAAGGCAGGAGGCACTGGTCGGTTCGCGTACCGTGCTGGACGTGCTTGACGCCGAGCAGGAACTGCTGGACGCCCGGGTTTCCCTGGTCCGTGCCCAGCGCGACGAGGTCGTCGCCGGCTACAGCCTGCTTGCCGTTGTTGGCCGGATGACCGCCCGCGAACTGGGGCTGCCGGTCGAGTATTACGACTTCGAGGATGACTACAGGGCCGCCCGCCGGAGCATCTGGGGCACCTCGATCCGCGAGTAGGAGCGGCGGCCGTGTCGCAGAAATCTTTGGGTTTTCACGCCCACGACTATTTAACCTTTGTTAACTCTGTTTTAGTTTATCGACTCGGCAGCGATAGCCTGGACACATGTCGATGAACCAGCCAAAGACAGAACAAGAACCGTCGATGGAGGAGATCCTCGCGTCGATCCGACGGATTATCTCCGAGGACGGCGAGGAAGGCGACGCGGAGGTGGCGACGCTGCAGGAGGTGCCGCCGCCATCGGTCCAAGAAGAAGTCGAGGAGGATGTCCTCGAGCTGACCGAAGTTGTCGCCGAGGAGCCGGAACCCGAGCCGGAGCCGGCGATGGAGCCCGATATCGAGTTCGAGCGGGAAACCGATGTCGAGCTTGAGCCGGAACCGGAAGTCATGCCAGAGCTTGAGGCGGATGCCGCCGTCGAGCTCGAAAACCCGATCGACCCCCCGGAGATGGAGGAACCCCTGGTTCAAGCAGCAGCCGAGGACGAAAGCCTCGTATCCGACTCCGCCGCCTTGATGGCCGGGGCCGCCATGTCGCGACTGAAGGAAAATGCCGCCGGCCACGAGGCCCCATCGGTCATCGGCGGCGTCGGCGACAAGACCCTGGAGGCGATCACGCGCGAATTGCTGCGCCCGATGATGAAGGAATGGCTGGATCAGAACCTGCCGGCCATCGTCGAACGCATCGTCGAGCGCGAGATCACCCGGGTCGCCCAGAAGATCAAGGAAGGCTGATCCCGATCGGCTGATCGCCTGGCGGGCGCACGGCTGAGATCGAGCCGCCCGCCCGTTTCGTATTGCCTGTCGGAGTATGGCATCGGGCCGCCCGCCATCGTGCGCGGCGGCATTTTCAGTTGGTTGGGCCGGCGGCGCTCTTGTATCAACCCTGCGAGGCACCCGAAGAGCGGCGCGCGCGCCGGAAGGATTCCGCGATGTTGGACAAGACATACCGGCCCGACCAGACCGAGGCCGGCCTCTACGAGATGTGGGAGAACTCCGGCGCCTTCGCCGGCCAGGCCGACTCCAACGCATCCCCCTACGTCATCATGATGCCGCCGCCGAACGTGACCGGCAGCCTGCACATGGGCCACGCGCTGAACATGACCCTGCAGGACGTGCTGATCCGCTATCAGCGCCGGCGCGGCAGGGACGCGCTGTGGCAGCCGGGCAGCGACCATGCCGGCATCGCCACCCAGATGGTGGTCGAGCGCCAGCTCGCCGAGGAGGGCAAGAGCCGCCACGATCTCGGCCGCCAGGGCTTCCTCGACCGGGTCTGGGCGTGGAAGGCGGAGTCCGGCGGCACCATCACCCGCCAGCTCCGCCGGCTCGGCGCCTCGCCGGATTGGGCGCGCGAGCGCTTCACCATGGACGAGGGGCTGAACCGCGCCGTCCGCAGGGTGTTCGTCCAGCTTCACAGGCAGGGGCTGATCTATCGCGACAAGCGGCTGGTCAATTGGGACCCCAAGCTGCACACCGCCATCTCCGACCTCGAGGTCGAGCAGCGCGAGGGCAAGGGCCACCTCTGGCACCTGCGCTATCCGCTGGAGGACGACCCCGCGCGCCACATTGTGGTGGCCACCACGCGGCCGGAGACCATGCTCGGCGATACCGCCATCGCCGTGCATCCGGACGACAAGCGCTACAAGAAGCTGATCGGGCGGCACGCGGTGCTGCCGCTGGCCGGCCGCCGGCTGATCATCGTCGCCGACGAGCACGCCGACCCGGAAACCGGCTCCGGCGCGGTGAAGATCACCCCCGCGCACGACTTCAACGATTTCGAGGTCGGCCGCCGGCATGGGCTGGAGATGGTCAACATCTTCGACCACAACGCCGTCCTCAACGAGAACGTGCCCGAACCCTATCGCGGCCTCGACCGCTACAAGGCGCGCGAGCGGGTGTTGGCCGACCTCGAGGCCGCGGGCCTGATCGAGCGCGTCGACGACCATACCCTGTCGTTGCCCTATGGCGACCGCTCCGGCGTGGTCATCGAGCCGTGGCTGACCGATCAGTGGTATTGCGACGCCAAGACCCTGGCCGGCCCGGCGATTGAGGCGGTGGAGCAGGGGCGCACGGTGTTCGTGCCGAAGAACTGGGAGAACACCTATTTCGAGTGGATGCGCAACATCCAGCCCTGGTGCATCAGCCGCCAGCTCTGGTGGGGCCATCAGATCCCGGCCTGGTACGGCCCCGACGGCACCGTTTTCGTCGAGGAGACCGAGGAAGACGCCCATATCGCGGCGCGCCAGCACTACGGCCACGACGCCGCGCTGGAGCGCGACGGCGACGTGCTCGACACCTGGTTCTCCTCGGCGCTGTGGCCGTTCTCGACCATCGGCTGGCCGGAGGAGACCCGCGAGGTCGCCCGCTACTATCCGGGCGACGTGCTGGTCACCGGCTTCGACATCATCTTCTTCTGGGTCGCCCGGATGATGATGATGGGGCTGCACTTCATGGACGATGTGCCGTTCCGCACCGTCTACATCCAAGCCCTGGTCCGCGACGCCAAGGGCCAGAAGATGTCGAAGTCGAAGGGCAACGTCATCGACCCGCTTGACCTGATCGACCGGTACGGCGCGGATTCGCTGCGCTTCACCCTGATCTCCATGGCCGCCCAGGGGCGCGACGTGAAGCTCTCCGAGCAGCGTGTCGAGGGCTATCGCAACTTCACCACCAAGCTGTGGAACGCCGCGCGCTATTGCGAGATGAACGAGTGCCGGCCGGTTGCCGGCTATGATCCGGCCGCCTGCAAGCTGACCGTCAATCGCTGGATCGTCGGTGCCGTGGCCGATGCCGCGGCCAAGGTCGACGAGGCGCTCGCCGCCTATCGCTTCAACGAGGCCGCCGGCGCCCTCTATCAGTTCACCTGGCATGGCTTCTGCGACTGGTACCTGGAATTCACCAAGCCGGCACTGCAGGCCGGCAGCGAGGCGGAGCAGGCGGAGA
>JABDIP010000273.1 GCA_013003675.1 Inquilinus sp. | reverse complement strand
CGCTGACCCAGTCGCCGGCCCGCATGCGCGAATATGTCGACGCCCCGCGCCCCGCGGCGTTCCTGTGCGACGAGCTGTTGCCGGCGCTGCACGCGCGCTACCCGCTGCGCGACGACGCCTCGGGCCGCGCCCTGATGGGCGCCAGCCTGGGCGCGGTGGCCTCGCTGACCGCCGCCTGGCGCCGGCCCGGACTGTTCGGCCGGCTGCTGCTGAAATCCGGCTCGTTCATGGTCACCGAGGCCAGCTTCCACGGCCGCGACCCGCTGTTCGCGCACATCCACGGGGTGATCGCGGCGTTCCGCCGGAATCCCGGTGAGGTGCCCCCGCGCATCTTCGTCAGTTGCGGGCTCTACGAGGGGCTGATCGACCAGAACCGGGCGATGGTCGCGTTCTTGCGCGAACACGGCGCCGATGTATTGTTCGTCGAGGCGCTGGACGGCCATCACTGGCAGAACTGGCGCGATCAGCTTCGCGTCGGGCTGGCCTGGGTGTTCCCCGAGACGGCGGCGGACGGAGGCCAATAACAAGACCGAAGGGGGGCGAGCCATGCCGGAGCGGACCAGACGGATCGGCCTCTCGCTCGGCGCGGATATCTGCTGGCCGGTCTGTTACGAGGAGCTGATCCGGCGCCTGGACCTGACCATCCCCCATGACGGCGACACGCTGCGCTTCGCGGTCGAGCGGTTGACCATCGAGCCGTTCGATCTGCGCCAGCCGAGCCGCTACGACGTCGTCATCGACCGGCTGACCCATTGGTATCAGCCGAGCCGGGAGTGGATCAAAAAGGCGATCATCCTCAACGACCTCTATGTCTTCAACAACCCGTGGTCGCTGCAGTCGATGGAGAAGCAGACGACCTATTGCGCGATGATGCGGCTGGGCCTGCCGGTGCCCGACACCTGGCTGATCCCGCCCAAGGCGTACAAGGACAGCGCCGATCTGCAGCCGACATTGCGGCGCTATGGCCGCCTGTTCGACCTCGGCGAGGTCGGCGGCAGGCTCGGCTATCCGCTGTTCATGAAGCCCTATGACGGCGGCGCCTGGGTCGGCGTGAACAAGATCGACGACGAGGCGGAGCTGCGGGCCGCCTATGAGGAGAGCGGCACGCTGGTCATGAACCTGCAGGCAAGCGTCAACGCCTACGACACCTTCGTGCGCTGCGTCGGGCTCGGGCCGCAGACCCGGCGGATCAACTACGATCCCGGCGCGGCGCTGCACGACCGCTACACCCTCGACACCGACTTCATCGACGCCGAGGACGCAGCGCTGCTCGAGGACATGACGCTGACGATCAACAGCTTCTTCGGCTGGGACTTCAACTCGTGCGAGGCGCTGCGCAAGGACGGCATTTGGTATCCGATCGACTTCGCCAATGCCTGCCCGGATTCGCAGGTCACCTCGCTGCACTATCATTTCCCGTGGCTGATCAAGGCCAACGTCCGCTGGTCGCTGTTCTGCGCCGCCACCGGGCGGCGGATGCGGCCGAACCTCGACTGGGCCCCGTTCTTCGAGATCGCCGGACAGGATCTGCCCTATCGCGAGCGGCTCGGCGCCTATGCCAAGGTCGCCCGCGACCGCTTCGAGGCCGACGCCTTCCGCGAGTTCTGCGCCACCCATCTCGGCCATCTCGACGAGGTCGCCCATGAGATGTTCGGGTCCGACCTGGTCAAGGATTCGGTGCGGGAAAAGGTGACCGCGCTGTTCCCTTCCCATGAGATCGAACCATTCACCGAACTGTTCTGGGGCCGCATCCAGCGCTGGCGCGACACCGAAGGGGCGCGCGGCGATGAAGGAGGTTTTTAGGTGGAATTCGCCGCGCCTCGACCGCGAGGTGACGCTGGCGCGCTGGGGCCAGTACGGCGCGCCGGTGCTGCTGTTCCCGACCGCCGGCGGCGATGCGCAAGAGGCCGAGCGCATGCACATGATCGGCGCCCTGCATCCGTTGATCGAGGCGGGCCGGATCAAGGTGTATTCCTGCGACAGCGTCGCCGGCCAGGCGTGGGTCTCCAGGCAGCACCCGGTGGAATACTGCTCGTCCCTGCAGAACCGCTTCGACGAATTCCTCTACCATGAGGTCGTGCCGGCGATCCGCGCCGATTGCTCTACCGACGACATCGAGATCATCACGCTGGGCCCCTCGATCGGCGCCTTCAACGCGGTCGCCTGTCTGTGCCGGCACCCGGACGCGTTCCGCGTCGCCATCGGCATGAGCGGCACCTACGACCTGGAAAAGCTGCTCGGCTTCAGCGGCGATGGCGGCTTCTACTTCGCGTCGCCGCTGCTGTTCGTGCCCAATCTCGGCGAGAGCCCGGAGTTGGACGCGGTGCGGCGGCGCTTCGTGCTGCTCGCCACCAGCCGGGGCCGCTGGGAGGATGCCGAGGAAACCTGGCGCATGGCCGGCGTGCTGGGCGCGCGCGGCATACCCAACCGGGTCGACGATTGGGGCCCCGACTACGACCACGACTGGCCGACCTGGCGCGAGATGGCGCCGCGCTATCTCGACGAGTTCGCGCGATGAGTGCGCGGTACTTTGGCTGCGGCTCTTGTCGCAAACCGGGCCACTCCCACCCGGCGTCGTGGACTCCTTTCTCCCAACCGCTCGGGTGTCCACGAAAACGCGTCAAGCCCATTCAGGCACGGGTGTTCATTAAGCCGATGTTTATGCACCTCATTAACGATGTATCGAGCCCACAATATTGTTGGAAGGGCACCAGTCGTGATGCCCAAACTATCGAAATTCGCGCGCAAACACCGAGTCCTTTGTCTCGGTGTTATTCTCGTGTTGCTTCTAGGAACTGTCCTGCTTCATCTGACCCCGGTGGCGGACATCCATGCCGCCCTGACAAGACCGCCATTCGTTGCGAGGCACGGCGCTTGCGACAGTGAGCGCGTCGCAAGTCGTGGCGACGCGGCGAGGGTGGTCGTGGCCACCTTCGTGGAGACGCTGCGAGATGGGAATGTCCGCGAGCGTTATCGTGCTGCGCTTTGTTTGGGTGCGATGGGTGCGGCGGCAGGCGAGGCGGTTCCGGCGCTCATCGATGCCGTCCATGATGGCGCGCAGGTGGAAACGCTAGAGTACGATTACTTTTCTTTCAGCACCGTTGGTGAAGCTGCCATCGAAGCCCTGGGCCACATCGGTACCGCTGCGGCGCTTCCCCTACTGAGCCTTCAGGGCGATGCCGACCCTGCGATCCGCAGTGCCGCCTTCGAGGCGCTCTCCCGTATCCATACCGACGCCGAAGCCGGCGCGCCGTTCTTTTCGCAGGCACTCGACAGCCGGCTACCCCAAGAGCGACTGGCAGCAGTGCGCTTGATCGGCGGATATTTGCCCGCGGCGCGCGGCGTCGTTGCCGATCTGGAGAGGGCGATGGGCGATACAGATTCAGGCGTGCGCGCTGCCGCAGCGCGCGCTCTTGGACGGATCGCTCAGGAGGACCTGCCCGTCGCAGTTCCGCTCCTGATCGATGCACTCGCCGATGATGACGACGCTGTCCGCGAAGCGAGCGTGATCGCCTTTAGGTCTTTTCATCGACGATATCAGCACAATGAAAGGATCGCTGAGATCGGTCCCGATCAGGTCGATATATTGAGTGCCAGTATTGCCAGCGACTCGCCGGAAATCCGCCGACGGGCCCTTTGGATCGTCAAGGCGATCGGACCCTCGGCCGAGGGCGCAATGCCCGCTGTCATTGCCGCTCTCGACGACCAGGATGTCCGAGTGCGTTCGGCTGCGATTCGGGCGCTATATCGCTTCCCTGAGCACACAAGACGCGCAAGCCCAATCCTTCTGGAGCTTCTGACCGACCCGCGCACCTCTCGCCACGTCAGTATCGTGCTGTACGAGAACGGCGTCGATGTCAGGCAAGCCGTTCCGGCCTTGACCGGCGCGCTGGCACATCCAAGTCCAGAGGTGCGGTGGAATGCCGCGCATGTCATCCGCCGGCTCGGGTCGAATGCACACGCTGCAGGCGAGGCATTGATTGGTCTGCTCAGCGACGAGGAGAGTTCGGTCCGTTTCCACGCGGCGCGGGCACTACAACGTGTACCCGCGAACCCGACCCACGCCGTGCCGGCGTTGATGAGACTCATGGCAGAGTCGGACGCGCAAACGCGCACCGAGATCGCCCAAGCGCTCGGGCAATTCGGGCGCGGTGCGCTCGCAGCGGCGCCTCTGTTGACCGAGGCGCTTGGAGATGATCGCGACAATCTTCGCCATATGGCGGCGTGGGCGCTGGGACAGATCGGATTCGACCGCAACCTGGTGCGCGATCTCGCCGGGTTCTTCGGCAGTGAGGGACACCGCGCCTTTGCGATCTCCGAAGATGGGCAGTCCTGGGGCTGGTCGGCGGGCAACGACCATGGCGACGAGGCGGTCAGCCGCGCGGTGGCGGACTGTCAGCAGGCGGCAACAGGCACTTGTCGCGTCTATGCCGTCGATGACGATGTTCTCTGGTCGGACGACGAATGGCGAGCGTTGATGCGATGAACCCGTCGCCGCACCGTCGGTCTGCGGGCGCATGAAGCGCCTACCGCCAGGGGGCAGGTCACTGGCGGAAGGCGCATCCTTACGACCAAGACATTCGGTTCTGTGTAAGAAGCAGTCGACTTACGATCTGCGCGTGGACCGTCGCATTTCGCCAGATGCGGACCTTGGGGCTGCCCAAAGAAGTCGATCATAGGTTGCTGACCGCGCTGCTGGAGAAGCTGGTCAAGATCGGGGCCGAGGTCGTCAGCTATACCAGGGAGCGTTGACCGCAGACCCGTCGGGTTGACTCTGATCAGTGTCGAAAGGCGAGGAAACGGGGATATTCCCGTCGACGTGTCCTGTCGGCATCGAAAGGAGGGTCGCATGCGTCTGGCCAAGCTCGGTTTCTGCCATGGCATCTTGATGACGATTTTCAGTTCACCGGCTTTCGCCCAGGGCGATGTTGCCGAGGGTGCGGAGATTGCCCGAGAGTCCTGCGTCGAATGTCACAACGTCGAGCCTGACGGTCCCTTCAAGGAGCACCCACCAAGCTTTGCCGCCATCGCCGTGTATCGTTCGGATGAGCAAGTCTACGGCCGGATCATGTTCCCGCCGTTGCATGCTGCGATGCCAGCGATCGGTTACCTGCTCACTCCCGACAATGTTGAACACCTCGTCGTCTACATTCGATCTCTCGAGGCGCGCTAGAAAGCTGCAAGCCGACGACCAGCGTAGCTC
>JABDIP010000271.1 GCA_013003675.1 Inquilinus sp. | reverse complement strand
CACACCGAGTCGGTGTGAGCCGATCCGGCTCTGGCGCTATTCGGCGGCTTTTGACACGACGTCGCCGATGACCAGCCCGCTCTTGCCGGCCGTCACGGTGACCGTTTCGCCGTCGCCCACGCGCCCTTCCAGGATCTTGGTCGCCAGCGGATTCTGCAGCTCGCGCTGGATGACCCGCTTGAGCGGTCGGGCGCCGTAGATCGGGTCGTAGCCCGCCTCCGCCAGCCAGGCCATCGCCGCGTCGTCCAGCGACAGCGTGATGTCGCGATCCTCCAGCAACGCACGCAGGCGGCGCAGCTGGATATCGACGATTCCGGACATGTCCTCCCGGGTCAGCCGGTGGAACACGATCATCTCGTCGAGCCGGTTGATGAACTCCGGCCGGAAATGGCCGCGCGCCGCGGCCAGCACCTTCTCCCGCGCGATCTCGTCGGCCTCGTCGCCGGCCGCCGCCAGATGCTCGCTGCCGAGGTTGGAGGTCATCACGATCAGCACGTTGCGGAAGTCGACGGTGCGGCCCTGCCCGTCGGTCAGCCGGCCATCGTCGAGCACCTGCAACAGCACGTTGAAGACGTCCGGATGCGCCTTTTCGATCTCGTCGAACAGGACCACCTGGTAGGGCCTGCGGCGCACCGCCTCGGTCAACGCCCCGCCCTCGTCATAGCCGACATAGCCGGGCGGCGCCCCGATCAGCCGGGCGACGGAGTGTTTCTCCATGTATTCCGACATGTCGACGCGGACCAGCGCCTGCTCATCGTCGAACATGAACTCGGCAAGTGCCTTGGTCAGCTCGGTCTTGCCAACGCCGGTCGGGCCCAGAAACATAAAGCTGCCGATCGGCCGGTTGGGGTCCTGCAGCCCGGCGCGGGCGCGGCGGATGGCGTTGGCCACCGCGACCATCGCCTCGTCCTGGCCGATGACGCGGCTGTGCAGCTTTTCCTCCATGGAAAGCAGACGCTCACGCTCGCCCTCGAGCATCTTGTCGACCGGAATGCCGGTCCAGCGCGAGACGATGGAGGCGATGTCGTCGGTGCGGACCTCCTCCTTCAGCATCCGCGTCTCCTTGGCCGCCTCGGCTCCCTTCAACTTGCCTTCGAGCTCTGGGATGATGCCGTATTTCAGCTCGCTGGCGCGGGTCAGGTCGCCGCCGCGCTGGACCTGCTCCAGTTCCATCCGCGCCTGGTCGAGCTGCTCCTTCACCTTCTGCGCCGCGCTCAGCTTGTCCTTCTCGGCCTGCCAGCGGGCGGTCAATTCGGTGGATTTCTCCTCCAGCTCGGTCAGTTCGCCCTCGAGCTTGGCGAGACGATCCTGGGAGGCCGCGTCGTCCTCCTTCTTCAGGGCTTCGCGCTCGATCTTCAACTGGATGATTCGACGGTCGAGCTCGTCGATCTCCTCCGGCTTGCTGTCGACCTCCATGCGCAGCCGCGACGAGGCTTCGTCGACCAGATCGATCGCCTTGTCCGGCAGGAAGCGGTCGGTGATGTAGCGGTTGCTGAGCGTCGCCGCCGCGACGATGGCGCTGTCGGTGATCCGCACGCCGTGATGCAGCTCGTATTTCTCCTTCAGCCCGCGCAGGATCGAGACGGTGTCCTCGACGTTCGGCTCGCTGACGAAGACCGGCTGGAACCGGCGCGCCAGGGCGGCGTCCTTCTCAACATGCTTGCGGTACTCGTCCAGCGTCGTGGCGCCCACGCAATGGAGTTCGCCGCGGGCCAGGGCCGGTTTGAGCATGTTGGAGGCGTCCATCGCGCCCTCCGCCTTGCCGGCGCCGCCCAGGGTGTGCATTTCGTCGATGAACAACACGATTTCGCCGGCCGCGGCGGAGACCTCCTGCAATACCGCCTTCAGGCGCTCCTCGAACTCACCGCGGAATTTGGCGCCGGCGATCAGGGCGCCGAGATCGAGCGCCAGCAGCCGCTTGTTCTTCAATCCCTCCGGCACGTCGCCGTTGATGATGCGGTGCGCCAGCCCTTCGACGATCGCCGTCTTGCCCACGCCGGGCTCGCCGATCAGGACCGGGTTGTTCTTGGTTCGCCGCGACAGGACCTGGATCGTGCGGCGGATCTCCTCGTCACGGCCGATCACCGGGTCGAGCTTGCCGTCGCGTGCCACCTCGGTCAGGTCTCGGGCGTATTTCTTCAGCGCCTCGTAGGTGTCCTCGGCGGTGGCGCTGTCCGCCCGGCGTCCCTTGCGGACATCCTCGATCGCCGCGTTCAGACCCTGCGCGGTGATGCCCGCATCGGCCAGCGCCGCCGCGGCCGGCGACCCCTTGGCCATGACCAGCGCCAGCAACAGCCTCTCGGCGGTGACGAACTGGTCGCTGGCCTTGGCCGCCAGTTGTTCGGCCGACTCCATGACCCGGCTCAACTCGCGGGTCAGATAGACCTGGCCGGCGCCGCCGCCCTCGACGGTCGGCAGCTTCTTCAGGGCGGAATCGACCCCGGCCAACGCCCTCTTGGCGTCGCCGCCGGCGGCGCGAATCAGGTTGGCCGCCAGCCCTTCCTGGTCATCCAGCAATGCCTTCAGCAGATGCTCCGGCGTGAGTTGCTGGTGTCCCTGCCGCAACGCAATTGTCTGCGCCGCCTGCACGAATCCGCGCGAGCGCTCGGTGTACTTCTCGAAATCCATAACCGTCTCCAATCCCTGGCCGGATCGTCTTCTTCGAAGCCCGATTCCGCCATGACCCACGTCAAGGTGCGATCCCTGGAGGACCCGGGTTTCTATTTGGGCAGCCGGCGGCGTGGCACAAGTGCCGATCTGCCCGGGTCTTGACGGCCAAGGGATGCAATCGGCCGGAAAGGGTCGGAATCGGCGACGACGGATCGACCGAACACTACTATAAATTGATATCGTAGTGGAAGTTGTAGGAATTCTATTTTTCTGACCCCATGTCTGTTACACAGCGCTGTGTTGAGAGACACTTATTGGTTTCTATATTTCACGTGCCGCACCTATGTTTGGCCTAGTCACCGAAGAGCAGCTTCCGATCGACGCGATCGACGATGATCGTCTGGCACGTTTATACGAGTACTGGGATTCAAGGCGCAACGGGGCAGCGATGCCGGCTCGTTCGGATGTCGACCCGCTCGACCTCCGGGAGCATATCGGGCGGATTCACCTGATCGAGGTGATCGACGGCGAGCGGTTCCAGTACCGCGTCTATGGCAGCCGGATCGCCAACCCGGACGGCGTCGATATGACGGGACGTTTCGCCAGCGACTATCAGGACACCGCGTTCGCGGAGATGACCATCCGCCACTACCGGATCTGCGTCGTCCAGGCAGCACCGGTCCTGCACCACGTCGTCGGTGTGATCGAGCACCGTCCCTTCGAATTCAAGCGGCTATGCCTGCCGCTGTCGCAGAACGATGCCGGCGTCGGCATGATCCTGGCCGCGCCGGTCCGCCTAGTGGTGCCGCGGAACCTCCCGCGTACCAGCAACTTCGAGACGACCTAGCCCGTTGGTGGGACAAGTTGCCAAATCTGTCGGCAGTCAACCGGAATTGGTGGAAATCATTACCGTAATGATGTTGGGTGGTTCGTGGCGGTCTGCTATTGGTGAATCGGCCGCGTTTCGACAAAGAGCGAGGAATCAGATGAGCGACTTCAGGCACAAACTCGGCATCCTTGTCGTCGCCGGGGCAATGGCTCTCGGCGTCGCGGGCTGCGAATCCGATTCGGGCATGATGATGGAGTCGGATGCTGCCTCCGCGGCCCAGGCCGCTGCGGAGCGGTCGGCGCGGTCGGCAGCGGCGGCCCAGGCGGCAGCCGAAGCTGCACAGGCGGCGGCCGAGCGTGCCGAGCGCATGTTCCAGCAATCGATGCAGAAGTAACGCGACCGGCGCGGGTGGCCGGCGCCCAGCCTAACGGCTGATTCGCACCGGGTATCCGCGCCGTTCCTTCACCGCCTGCAGGGTTGCCGCGACATTCAGCATGACGCCCTCCGCCGATTCGGTGCGGCCCCGCGCTTCTGTCAACACGCCCTCGGGTACTTCCTGCTCGAATCGTCCCTCGGTCTCCAGCATGTCGACCTGGGTTTGGGAGGGGTGCACCTCGATATAGAGGTCGCCGTCGACTAGGCCGAACTTGATCGGCTGGTCGACCACGGTCACCTTCGTGCCGACCGGCACCATCCCGAAGAGCGAGATTATATCCTCCGGATACATCCGGATGCAGCCGCTGCTGACCCGGCGGCCGATGCCCCATGGATTGTTGGTTCCGTGGATCAGATAGGCCGGCCAGCCGAGATAGACGGCGTGGGTGCCGAGCGGATTGTCCGGCCCCGGTTCGACGACCGCCGGCAGATAGGGCTTCTCGGCGCGGATCGATGCCGGTGGATACCAGGCCGGGCCCACCTTCTTGCGCACGACGGTTGTCTGGCCGACCGGCGTGGTCCATCCCTCGCGGCCGATGCCGATCGGGAATGTCTGCGGCTCCGCTCCAGCCGTCGGAAAATAGTACAGCCGCATCTCCGCCAGATTGATCACCACGCCCTCGCGGGGGGCATCCGGCAACAGATGCGCCGACGGCAACAGGATATGCCGGCCGGCGCCGGGCAGCCAGGGGTCGATTTCGGGATTGGCGGCACGCATCTCGACGAAGCCGAGGTCGAACTGCCGCGCCACTTCGAGCAGCGTGTCCTCGTAGCTGGCGACATGAATGCCCATGCGTCCGACCAGGTCGGAGGCGGTCGCCGGCGACGCCGAGGCGGTCAGCAGCGCGGCCGCGGCAAGCGCCGGTAAACCGCTCATTAATCGCTGCATTCCTATCATGGTCCAATAACCTCGGGTATCATCGTATCGGGACCGGTACGGCCAAGCAAAGGTAGCTGACGCGGCCATGAGTCAGGCGACTCCCATTCGGAATTCGATCGCCGCGCGGGCGCTGGCCGTGCTGGCGGTCCTGCTCATCGCCGGGCTCGGCGCCCGCGGCGCCGCGGCCAATGAACCGGCGCAGGCGGCGCAGCCGTCGATGTCGGAGCGCCCGACGGTGGATATGATCCTCGTCTACAAGGGCGAACGGGTCATGCACCTGATGCAGGGCAACAAGGTGGTGCGGACCTTTCAGGTCGCGCTCGGCCCGCAGCCGCAAGGCCACAAACAGCGCGAAGGGGACGGCCGTACACCCGAGGGCGGCTATCTGATCGACTGGCGCAACCCGAACAGCAGTTTTCACCTGTCGTTGCACATTTCCTATCCACGCCACCAGGATCGCCGCAGCGCGATGGAGGCCGGGTTGGACCCGGGTGGCGCGATCATGATCCACGGTCT
>JABDIP010000269.1 GCA_013003675.1 Inquilinus sp. | reverse complement strand
TCCGATTTCATCGTCGGCCATCCGGGCGAGAGCGACCGCGATTTCGCCGACACCCTGGGGCTGGTCACCGAGATCGGTTTCGCCCAGGCCTACAGCTTCAAGTACAGCGCCCGGCCCGGCACGCCGGCCGCGACCCTCGACGACCAGGTGCCCGAGCCGGTCAAGGCCGAGCGCCTGGCGTCGCTGCAGCAACTGCTGAACGAACAGCAGGCCGCCTTCAACGCCGCCAGCGTCGGCCGCGAGATGGCGGTGCTGTTCGACCGCCGCGACGATCGGCGCGGCCGGCTTCTGGGCCGCAGCCCCTATATGCAGGCGGTCCACGTGCCAACCGCCGATGGGTTGTTCGGGACCGTCGCGCCGGTGCGCATCGAAGCCGGCCACGAGCACAGCCTGTCCGGCGCCGTCATCGGTGTCGCCGCCGCCGATACGAGGGCCTGCGCTTGACCGCTGTGCGCGACCGCAGTGTCGCCTTGACCTTCGCCGACAATCGCCTGGTGCCGATGCTCTATGGCGAGCACGACAGCAATCTGGCGCGCATCGAGCACCAGCTCGGCGTGACCCTGTCGTCGCGCGGCAACCGGGTGACGATTCGCGGCGAGGACGCCGCCGCGCAGAAGGCGGTGGCGGTGCTCAACGCGCTGTGGGAGCGGCTGGAGAAGGGCCTGGGCGTCGGCGGCGCGGAGATCGACGCCGTCGTCCATATGGCCAGCCTGCCGCCCGGCGACGGCGCCGCCACGGCGGCCATGGAGAGCTTCAACCGGCCGGAGAACGGCATCCGCACGCGGATGCGGCTGATCGTCCCGCGCACCGTCAACCAGACCGCCTATATCGCCGCGCTTCGGGGCTGCGAGCTGGTCTTCGGGCTGGGCCCGGCCGGCACAGGCAAGACCTATCTGGCGGTGGCGCAGGCGGTGGCGATGCTGACCGAGGGCCGGGTCGACCGCATCATCCTGTCGCGGCCGGCGGTCGAGGCGGGCGAACGGCTGGGTTTCCTGCCCGGCGACATGCGCGAGAAGGTCGACCCCTACCTCCGGCCGCTCTACGACGCGCTGTTCGACATGCTGCCGGCGGATCAGGTAGCCAAGTATCTCGAGACCGGCACTATCGAGGTGGCGCCGCTCGCCTTCATGCGCGGCCGGACCTTGTCGAACGCCTTCGTCATCCTCGACGAGGCGCAGAACACGACCGCCATGCAGATGCGCATGTTCCTGACCCGGCTGGGCGAGAACGGCTATATGGTGGTGACCGGCGACCCCAGCCAGATCGACCTGCCGACCGGCGTCCGCTCCGGGCTGCGCGACGCGATCGACATCCTTGAGGCGGTCGAGGGGGTCGGCATGGTCCGTCTCGACGAGCGCGACGTGGTCCGCCATCACCTCGTCACCCGCATCGTCCGCGCCTATGAGACGCTCGACCGCAAGGCCCGCGAGGCCCGCGAGGAATCGTGAGCGCCGTGGCCGAACCGGCGCGTATCGGGCATGCCGGCAGCGAGCCCGAGCTCGACGTCCAGCTCGACGACGCGCGCTGGCGAACCGTGCTGACCGACCCGGCCGCGGTTTTCGTGCCGGTCGTTGCCGCCGCCCGGGCGGCGGCCGGCCGGCCGGCGGCGGGAGTCGAAGTCAGTATCCTGCTGGCCGACGACGAGGCGGTGCGCCGGCTCAATCGCGACTACCGCGGCCAGGACCGGCCGACCAATGTGCTGTCCTTCGCCTACGCCGAGGCCGGCGAGGCGCGCGACCCGGCGGCGCCGGCGATGCTGGGCGACGTCGTGCTGGCTTACGAGACGGTCGCCGGCGAGGCGCGCGACCAGTTGAAATCGCCGCGCGATCACACCATCCATTTGGTAGTCCATGGCGTTCTGCACCTGCTCGGCTATGATCATCTGACCGATGCGGAGGCCGGCCGCATGGAGCGGCTCGAACGCGAGATATTGGCCGGGTTCGACATCGCCGACCCTTATGAAGAGAGGATTCCGCGGGCGTGATCGGCGCCTTCCCCCACCATGGCTGATACGTCGTACAGTAGATCGCCCCGTCACAACGGGGCCGAAGAACCGCAGCAATCCCTTTCGGGGCTCTTCCGAAGCTGGCTCCGGGCCTCGCTCCGCGGCAAGGCCGAATCGAGCTGGCGGGACACCATCGAGGAGCTGATCGAGGAGACCCCGGACGCCGAGACGCCGGTGTCGCCGCATGAACGCACGCTGCTCGGCAATATCCTGCGCTTCAAGGACCTCACCGCCATCGACGTGATGATCCCGCGCGCCGACATCGTCGCAATCGACGTCGAGACGCCGGCGGAGGAGATCCTCAGGCTGCTCAGCAAGCGGGCGCACAGCCGGTTGCCGGTCTATCGCGAGAGCCTCGACGAGATCCTCGGCATGCTGCACATCAAGGATCTGCTGGCCAATCTGGCCGCCGACACGCCGCGGCGCCTGCAGGAGCTGCTGCGCGAGGTGCTGATCGTGGCGCCGTCGATGCCGGTGGTCGACCTGTTGCTGGAGATGCGCGAGACCCGCCAGCACATGTCGCTGGTGGTCGACGAGTTCGGCGGCATCGACGGCCTGATCACCATCGAGGATCTGGTCGAGGAGATCGTCGGCGACATCGAGGACGAGCACGACGTCACCAACGCGCCGCAGATCAAGGAGCGTCCCGACGGTACCTGGCTGGCCGATGCCCGGCTGCCGATCGACGAGTTCGAGGAGCGGTTCGGCAACATCGTCGACGAAGAGGAACGGGAGGATATCGACACGCTGGGCGGGCTGGTTTTTTCCATCGCCGGCCGCATCCCCGGGCGCGGCGAGTTGCTGCGCCATCCCGCCGGCTTCGAGATCGAGGTGCTCGACGCCGATCCGCGCCGCATTCGTCGGCTCCGGGGCAGCCGGACCGCGCCGGACGATGTGGACGAGGCCGGCTGACGCCGGCGCGAGGCCGCGGATAGATGTCGCCTTCCGGCTGGCCGCGCTCGCCGCGTCGCTGCGT
>JABDIP010000254.1 GCA_013003675.1 Inquilinus sp. | reverse complement strand
ACGTAGGTGATCTCCCACTCGCCGTCCCACAGCAGGGTGTCGACGCTCTCGTCCTCGGGCTGGCCGTGCAGGGCGATATGGATGTCCGGCTCGCCGGCCAGCGCGTCCTGCACTGCCAGCATGCCGTAGATCGGCGCCTCGTAGGCACCGGCCAGCTCGCCCATGACCATCTCGGCGAAGCGGCCGTTGTGGCGGAAGATCGGATAGGAGGCGGGCTCGCGCACCGGGGCGACCAGGTCGCCCAGCTCGACGATGCCGCGGGCG
This sequence comes from Inquilinus sp., assembly GCA_013003675.1. GTDB lineage: Bacteria > Pseudomonadota > Alphaproteobacteria > DSM-16000 > Inquilinaceae > JABDIP01. The sequence goes on along the minus strand of JABDIP010000254.1, from coordinate 5,501 downwards.
CCCGGCACCGGCGTGGGCAGCAGGCGTGCCGACAGATAGAGCTGCTCGAGCGGCAGGCGGACGCTGATCTCGATCGGGTTCTTGCCCTCGCCGCGATGGGAATAGCCGACCGGCACGCCGCCCAGCAGCGCCGCCAGGGTGTCGTAGACCGCCTCCTCCTCGACGCCGTGGAATTCGAGATTCTCCTGGTCGATGGCGAAGCGGACCCGGTCGGTCGGCCGGCCGAAGCTGTCGTCGACGTCGACGATGAAATCGACCGATTCGAAGGCGGCGCGCACGCGGCGCGCCGTCTCGCGCCGGGACTCGGCGTCGGGGCCGTAGATCTCCGCCAGCAGCGTCGCCAGCACCGGCGGGCCGGGCGGCACCTCGACGACGCCGATGGCGGTGCCCTGCGGCCGCTCCAGCGCCCGCAGCCGCTCGCGGATTTCGAGCGCGATGTCGTGGCTGGCGCGGTCGCGCTCGGCCTTGGGCGACAGGTTGATCTGCAGGTCGCCCAGTTCCGGCGACTGGCGCAGGAAGCTGTGGCGGACCAGCCCGTTGAAGTTGAACGGCGAGGCGGTGCCGGCATAGGCCTGCACGCTCTCCACCTCCGGCACCGGGGCGATCAGCGCGGCGGCGTCGATCAGCAGCCGCTCGGTCTGTTCCAGGCTGGCGCCTTCCGGCAGGTCGGCGACCACCTGCAGTTCCGACTTGTTGTCGAAGGGCAGCAGCTTGACGGTCACGTCGCGGGTGTAGAACAGCACCATCGAGCCGAGGGTGGCGATGCCGACCACCAGCAGGAAGGCGAGCGAGCGGGCGCGCCCCTTGAGCAGCGGCCGCGCCACGGCGGTGAACACCCGGCCGAGCACGCCGCCATGCTGGTCATGGCCGTGCCCGGCGGCGGGCGGCGGCGGCTCGTCCTTCCTGCCGCCGCGCAGGCGGACCATCAGCCAGGGCGTCAGCATGACCGCGACGAAGAAGCTGAACAGCATCGCCGCCGAGGCGTTGGCGGGAATCGGGCTCATATAGGGCCCCATCAGCCCGGAAACGAACATCATCGGCAGCAGGGCGGCGATCACCGTCAGGGTGGCGATGATGGTCGGGTTGCCGACCTCGGCCACCGCCTCGATGGCGCCGCGCAGCCGGGAGCGGCCGTCGGCCATCGACCAGTGGCGGTCGATATTCTCGACCACGACGATGGCATCGTCGACCAGGATGCCGATCGAGAAGATCAGCGCGAACAGGCTGACCCGGTTGATCGTGTAGCCGAGCAGATAGGAGGCGAACATGGTGAGCAGGATCGTCGTCGGGATCACCACGAACACCACCGCCCCCTCGCGCCAGCCGATCAGCGCGGTGATCAGGATGACGATCGACACCGTCGCCAGGGCGAGGTGGAACAGCAGTTCGTTGGCCTTTTCGTTGGCCGTCTCGCCGTAGTTGCGGGTGACCGTGGCGCTCAGCCCGTCGGGGATCAGCCGGCCTTCCAGCAGTTCCAGCCGCTCCAGCACCCGGTCGGCGATGGTGACGGCGTTGGCGCCGGCCCGCTTGGCGATGGCGATGCTGACCGCCGGCACCCGCTCGAGGCCGCCCGCGCCATCGCGTTCAAGATGCCAGACGCGGCGGTCGAGCGGAGCGGCGTCGACGACCACCCGCGCCACGTCGCCGAGATAGACCGGCCGGCCGTCATGGGTGGTGAGCAGCAGCAAGCCGATATCGGGCATGCCCTGCAGGGTCTGCCCGGCGACCACGCCGAGCGTTTCGCCGTCGGCGCGCACCGCGCCGATGCGGAACGAGCGGTTGGCGTTCTCGACCTTCTCGATCAGCCGGTTGAGGGTGATGCCATAGAGCGCCAGGCGCTCGGGATCGGGCTCGACGCGGATCTGGTTGGGGCGGCCGCCGACCAGGAAGGTGAGGCCGACATCCTCGACCTTGCGCAGCTCCAGCAGCAGCTCCTCGGCGACGTGATAAAGGTCGTTGTCGGACCAGCGGTCGGCGACCGCCGGTTCCGGCGCCAGGGTCAGCACCAGGATCGCCACGTCGTTGATGCCGCGGCCGACGATCAGCGGTTCGGGGATGCCGATCGGGATGCGGTCCATATTGGCGCGGATCTTCTCGTGGACCCGCAGGATGGCGTTGTCCTCGGCGGTGCCGACCTCGAAGCGGGCGGTGGCGACGACGCCGTCGTCCAGGGTCCGGCTGTAGACGTGCTCGACCTCCGGGATGCCGGACAGGATGTCCTCCAGCGGTTCGGTCACCAGCTTGACCGCGTCGGGCGCGCGCAGGCCGTCGGCGCGGACATGCACGTCGACCATCGGCACGCTGATCTGCGGTTCCTCCTCGCGGGCCAGCGACAGCAGCGCCACCGTGCCGAGCACGATCGAGGCGAGCAGCAGCAGCGGCGTCAGCGGCGAGTCGATGAAGACCCGCGTCAGCGATCCGGAGATGCCGAGCTTCATGCGTCATCCCCCCGATCGGACGGCAGCACGATGACGTCGCCGGGGCGCAGGCCCGAGAGGATCTCGATCCCGTCGCCGCCCGGTACCGGCAGGCCGGTGCGCACCACGACCTCGCGGCCATCCTCGAGCCGCACATAGTCGAGGTTGAAGCGCTGGTAGAGATAGGCCGCCGGGACCACGATGGCGGATCGCTGCCCGGTGGTGACGAAGACCCGGGTGCGCTCGCCGACGAAGAAATCGCCCAGGCCGCTGACCGTGACGTCGGCGACGACGCGGCCCTGGCTGAGCTCCGGGTAGACCTGCCGCACGGTCCCCTCGCGCAGGGCCTGCCCGGCGGCGGCCAGCCCGGCGCCGCCGACCAGCACCGGGTCGCCGACATCGATGAAGCGGGCGTGCCGCTCCGGCAGATAGAGGCGCAGGATGTAGCTGTCGGCGGCGATGGCGGCGACCGGCTCGCCGGGCATGACGACGGTGCCGTTGACGACGTGGACGGCCAGCACCCGCCCGCCGGCCGGCGCCACCACCGCCGCTTCGTCGATCCGCTCCCGCACCACCGCGCGCTCGGCGCCCATGGCGGCGAGCTGGGCGGTGACGACGTTGACCGCTGTCTGCGCGTCATCCAGCCGGGCCTGCGGGATGGTGCCGGATTCGCGCAGCCGCCGGGCCCGTTCGAGATCGGTCTCGGCCTGCGCCATCTGCGATTCCAGCGCGGTGACCTGGGCGTCGAGCGCGGCTTGCTGCAGCGGCAGTTTTTCGTCGCGCACGATGGCCAGCACCTGGCCCTGCTCGACCGCGCTGCCCTCGTCGATGGAGAGGCCCCCGACGGTACCGCCCAACCGGGTGCGGGCGATGACCGTGTCGATGCTCTCGACGGTGCCGAACACCGCCTTCAGATCGTCGACCGCCGTTTCGGCGACGCGCAACGGCTCGGCGGCGGCCGGACTTACCGCGATCAGCGCGGCGACGGCGATCGATAGTGCCCGGATCATCATCTGACGCCCCTTTTTCAATTTCGCCGATCCTTTCACGGCCGGCTGTGAAAACCTCTTGCAAAATATATGAGTGCTCACTAAATTAGCAAGTGTGAATATTGCAGAGATGGAACGCCACGCCGGCGAGGCGGCCCGGCTGATGAAGGCGATGAGCAACGCCAACCGGCTGCTGATCCTGTGTCAGCTCGCCGAAGGCGAACGCTCGGTCGGCGAGTTGGTGGCGACGGTCGGCTTGAGCCAGTCGGCGCTCTCCCAGCACCTCGCCAAGCTGCGCGAGGACGGGCTGGTCGCCACCAGGCGCGTCTCGCAATCGATTGTGTACTCGCTTTCCAGCGATGCGGTGCGGCAGTTGATCGACGTGCTGCTCGGGCTCTATTGCCCACCGCCGCCGACGGCGGATGAAGACGGAAAACGACCAAAAGGGGCGGCCGAGCGACCGACCCGCAACACGGAGGAAAACAGGCAATGACCCATGTAGTAGTGCTGGGCGCCGGCCTCGGCGGCATTCCGATGGCGCTGGAGATGCGCAACCTCCTGCGCAAGGACGAACGGATCACCGTCGTCTCGAACAGCGACAGCTTTCAGTTCGTGCCCAGCAATCCCTGGGTCGCGGTGAAATGGCGCAGCCGCGACGACATCGTCGTGCCGCTGGCGCCGATGTTCAAGAAGCGCAAGATCGATTTCAACCCGATCGGCGCCAAGCAGGTGCATCCGGACAAGAACCGCATCGAACTCGCCGACGGCAGCTTCCTCGACTACGACTATCTGATCGTCGCCACCGGGCCCGATCTCGCCTTCGACGAGATCGAGGGCTTCGGTCCCGACGCCCATACGCGGTCGATCTGCCATGTCGACCATGCGGTGCTGGCGAGCGAGGAGTGGGAGAAATTCTGCGCCGACCCCGGCCCGATCGTCGTCGGCGCGGTGCAGGGCGCGAGCTGCTTCGGCCCGGCCTATGAATTCGCCATGATCATGGACACCGATCTGCGGCGCCGGAAGATCCGCGACAAGGTGCCGATGACCTATGTCACCCCGGAGCCCTATATCGGCCATCTCGGCCTCGGCGGCGTCGGCGACACCAAGGGCCTGCTGGAATCCGCCTTCCGCGAGCACACGATCAAATGGATCGTCAACGCCAAGGTGGCGAAGTTCGAGGCCGGCAAGGTCTTCGTCGACGAGGTCAACGAGGACGGCAGCGACAAGGCCAGCCACGAATTGGATTCCAGGTTCACCATGATGCTGCCCGCCTTCCGCGGCGTGAAGGCGCTGTGGGGCAAGGACGGCAAGCCGCTGCCCGGCCTGACCAACCCGCGCGGCTTCGTCACCGTCGACAAGACGCAGCGCAACGCCAAATACGGCAACGTGTTCTCGGTCGGCGTCTGCATCGCCATCCCGCCCTATGAGAAGACCCCGGTCCCGGTCGGCGTGCCGAAGACCGGCTATATGATCGAGAGCATGGTGACGGCGACGGCGAACAACGTCCGGGCGCTGATCGACGGCAAGGAGCCGCACGAGGAGGCCAGTTGGAACGCCATCTGCCTGGCCGATTTCGGCGACAGCGGGGTCGCCTTCGTCGCCATGCCGCAGATCCCGCCGCGCAACGTGAACTGGTCGAGCCACGGCAAGTGGGTGCATCTGGCCAAGATCGCGTTCGAGAAGTACTTCCTGCGCAAGGTGCGCAAGGGCATCGGCGAGCCGATCTACGAGCGCTATGTGCTCAAGCTGCTCGGCATCGACCGGGTGCGCGACAAGCCGACCCAGCCGACGCCACCGAAATCGGGCGTCGCGGCCTGACCGCCGGCGCCGAACCGACACCGAAAGGAACACCATCCATGTCCATCGACCGTCTTGTCATGGCCTTCGCCGGCAGCGTGATCCTGGCGAGCCTGATCCTGTCGCAGCTGCACAGCGTTCACTGGCTGTGGGCGACCGCCTTCGTCGGCGCGAACCTGCTGCAGGCGGCGTTCACGCGGTTCTGCCCGTTGGCGATGATCCTGAAACGCTTCGGCGCGCAGCCGGGCAACGCCTTCTCCTGATTGCATTCCTCTCAGGATGAGGCGGCGCTCCATCG
>JABDIP010000246.1 GCA_013003675.1 Inquilinus sp. | reverse complement strand
TACCACATGTTGTCGTTGGTTCCGAAGCACCTTACTAGAGCTCGTGTCAGATTCATCGGTGTCGGCTAACGCGCCGCCGCCGCGACGGAACCGGGACCGACCGCCCACGGCAGGCGCCGGCACCCGTTATCGCTTCGGTCCGGGCAGGCATTATTGGTTGCAGCGCAAGGATCGATCCCGACAGCCGGTAGTGGTATCGTCGAGTCGGGCAAGGGCGCGGCTGGCCGCGTCGATCATGCAGAGACACATGCACGCTAGCGGATGACGGCGGACACCGAGATCGTGGGCCCGGCAGACGGGCCGAAGCAGGGCGGCGCCCTTGCCGCGCTATGGAGGCCGACGTTGAGCAGTGCCCGGCCGCTGCTGTTCGGCATCGTCGTGCTGCTCGCCGGGTGCGGCCTGACCTATGCGTTCTATGTCGGTGCCCGCGAGAAGCACGAACAGCATCTCGGCCACGAGTTCGTGCTCGAATCGGTCGAGATCTATCAACGCCTGCAGCGCTCAATCGACTGGCACGTGGATATCCTGAGCGCGCTGGCGGGGCTCTACAGCGCCTCCACCGAGGGCACCGAAGCGGAGCTCAAGACGTTCGTCCTGCCGTCCCTCGACCGCCAGCCGCATATCGGCATGCTGGGATGGGCGCCCCGCGTCGCGCCGGACGACTGGGCCGAGCAGAGCGCCAGGCTGCGCGCCGCCGGCGCCGCCGGCATCGTCGACGCCGCCACCGGCTCGCCCTATGCCGCACCGCCGGATCGCGACGTCTTCCCGGTTTCCTATAGCGTGGTCGCCGCGGGCTTTGCCCTCGACGAAGGCGAAGACCTTTGGGGAGAGGTGGAATTTCGGCTCGCCATGGCCTGGGCGCGTGACAGCGGTCTGCCAACCGCCACGCGGCCGCTGCGCGACAGGCTGGGTGACCGGGGCGGCAATGCCGTCCTCATCGTCGCGCCGCTTTACCGCTCCGGCGCCGAGCCGGTCGACTACGTGCAACGCCGCCGGGCCCTGACCGGCTTCGTCTTCCTGGCGGTGGCCGTCGACGTGCTGGTCGACTGGGCAGTGCAGGACCAGAGCGCGGTCGATCTCGACATTCACCTCGCCGATATCGGTATGCCGCCGGGGCGGGGTTTCGTCTACCATTTCGACGCCGCGACCCGATCGACCAGGGACGCGGCGCCGGCGGATCCGGCCGACGAACAGTTCTTGTTCCATCGCGACCCGTTGCGGCTTGCCACCCGGGCTTGGCGGGCCTACTTCACGCCGACCGATCGATTCCTGGCCCGCTACGAGTCGACTCAGCCGACTGCAGTGCTGGTGGTCGGCCTGCTGATGACGGTCTTGCTGGCGGCATTTTCGCTGCGGGAGGCGCGGCGGACCGAATCGGTCAAGTTGCTGGTCCATGAGCGAACCCAGGCGCTGGAGGAGGAGGTCAAGAAGCGGCGCGAGGCCCAGCAGGCATTGCGAAGCCAGGTGGCGGCCCTCGAGGAGACCCGCGACCGCCTCGAGCAGCAGGGTCGGCAACTGACGGAAATCGCCCAGGATCTCGCCCGGGCGCGCGACAAGGCCGATGCCGCGAGCGCCGCGAAATCGGCGTTCCTGGCGACGATGAGCCACGAATTGCGGACGCCGCTCAATGCCATCATCGGCTTTGCCGAGTTGATCCGCGATCAGTTGGCCGGCGACATCGGCGATCAGAAATACTGCGACTATGCCCGCGACATCCATTCCAGCGGCCAGCACCTGCTCGCCCTTATCAACGACATCCTGGATGTCTCCAAGGCCGAGGCCGGGAAGCTGGAGATCAACGACGAGCCGGTCGATGTGGCAGAGGAAATCGACGCGTCGATCCGCCTTTGCCAGCCGCGCGCCCTGTCCGCCGGGACAACGCTGGTCCCCGAGATCGCGGCCGCCCTGCCCCTGCTGAAGGCCGATCGGCGGCGGCTGAAGCAGATCCTCATCAACCTCATCACCAACGCGCTGAAGTTCAGCGGCAATGCCGGCAACGTCACGATACGGGCCCGAGTCGATGCCGCCGGCTGGATGGTCATCGAGGTCGAGGATTTCGGGATCGGCATGTCGGAAGGAGAGATCGACGAGGCCTTGGAGCCATTCGGCCAGCTCGACACCTCGATCAACCGCCGCCATCCGGGCACCGGCCTCGGCCTGCCGCTGACCAAGAGCATGGTCGAAGTGCATGGCGGCCGGCTGGAGATCGACAGCCGCCTCGGCGAAGGCACGGTCGTGCGGGCGCTGTTTCCGGCCCGCCGCATCGTCGCCCGCAGCACCGGGCGCCGCGGCGGGTCGAAGGCGGCCGCGGGTCGCGGCGGCGGCTAGCGTTCGGCCGTCTCGACCAGGGCAATCGCCTCCGCCGTCACCGCCCGCGTGCCTTGGCCGCCGCCGAATTCCATCGGCCGCAGGCGATTTGCCGCAAATCCGGCTTCCACCGCCGCCTCGATCAGCCCGGCGGCGTCGCGCGGCGCCCCGGTTCCCGAGCGGTCGGCGAGATAGTCGAGCATCAGGGCGGCGCTCAGAATGGCCGCCAGCGGGTTCGCCCGGTCCTGACCCATGATGTCGGGGGCGCTGCCATGGGCCGGCTGGAACAGGCCGTGCGCATCGCCGATTTCGGCGCAGGGGGCCATGCCCATGCCGCCGACCAGCCCGCCGGCAAGGTCGGACAGGATGTCGCCGAACATGTTCTCGGTCACCAGCACGTCGAACTCCCAGGGCCGGCGGATCAGGTCGAGCGCCTGGGCGTCGACATAGGCATGGGCGGCGGCGATGTCGGGAAATCCGGCAGCGCGCTCGTCGAAGATCCTGCGGAAGAAGGCCAGCGACCGGAATACGTTCGCCTTGTCGACACAGGTCACCAGGCCTCGGCCGCCTCGCGCCTTGCGCTTGCGCGCCAGGCGGAAGGCGAAATCGTGCAGCTTCTCGGTCGTGGCGCGGGTGATGCGCAGGATGTCCTGCACTTCGCGATCGTTGGCGACGGTGTCGCGCTTGTGAACGGCGGCGGAATAGAACAGCCCCTCGGTCGACTCCCGCAGCACGACCAGATCGATTGTCGCCGCCCGCGGGTCGGCGAGACGCTGCGGCGCGTTCGGATAGGCCTTGACCGGCCGCACCCCGGCATAGAGCTGGAACCGCTCGCGCAGGCGGAGATGCGGCGAGATCTCGGTGCCATCCGGATGGCGCACCGAGGGCAGGCCGATGGCGCCGAGCAGGATGGCGTCGGCCTTCCCCGCCGCCGTCTCCGCCCCCGATGCCATGTCGCGCCCGGTCTCCCGATAGTGGGCGGCGCCGGCGGCGAGGTCCGCGAGGTCGAGGGCGAAGCCGCCGACCCGGCGCCGCGCCGCCTCGACTACCGCCAGCGCGGCGTCGATCACGTCGACGCCGATCCCGTCGCCGCGAATCACCGCGATCGAGAAACGACTGTCCCCGGTCACCGCCGCCCTCCGGTGCCGTCGCGGCAACCGCCGGTGCTCAATTCAGCAGCGTGCGCGGCAGCCACAGGGCGATCTCCGGGAAGGTCATGACGAGGGCGAGGCCGATCAACTGCAACAGCACGAAGGGTATGATGCCGCGATAGATCTGCTGGATCTTCACCCCCTCCGGGGCCACCGCCTTCAGATAGAACAGCGCGAAGCCGAAGGGCGGCGTCAGGAACGAGGTCTGCAGATTGACCGCCAGCAGGATGGCGAACCAGTAGGTCAGCTCGAACTTGGCGACGTGGTCGCCGAAATCCAGAAGCTGGATCACCGGCGCGAAGACCGGCAGGACGATCAGGGTGATCTCGATCCAGTCGAAAAAGAAGCCGAGGAAGAACACGATCGCCATGATCAGGATCAGCAGGCCCCAGGAGCCGAGGCCGAGCTCCCGGACCAGGCCGATCACCAGATCGTCGCCGCCGAGCGAGCGGAACACGAAGGAAAACAGGGTGGCGCCGATGAAGATGCCGAAGATCATCGCGTTGGTCAGCGCGGTGCGATTCACCACATCCTTCAGGATCGCCCAGAAATGCGCGAAATGGGGCCCAAAGCCGTCGGCGACCGGTTCGTCGTCGAGGCCGGTCTTCGCCTCGCCGTCGAAATGCACCTCGGGCACCTTCAGCGACGGCAGAACCACGAGGTTGATCAGGCCCAGCACGATGGCGCCCATGGCGCCGACGCCGGCCGCCTCGGTCGGTGTCGCCCAGCCGGCCAGGATCGAGCCCAGAACCAGGGCGATCAGGATGACCGGCGGCAGAAAACTGCGCAGGACCATGCCGACCAGCCCGGCGCTCGATCGCGGGCCGATGGCGGTTGGCAGCGGCGGCGCCAGCGACGGGTTCAGCGCGCAGCGGACGACGATGTAGAGCACGTAGAGCCCGGCCAGGATCAGCCCGGGGAAGACCGCCGCGACGAACAGATTGCCGACCGAGCGGCTGAGCAGATCGGCCATGATCACCAGCATGATCGAGGGCGGGATCAGGATGCCCAGGGTGCCGGATGCGGCGATCGTGCCGGTCGCCAGCGGCACGTCGTAGCGGCGTTGCAGCATCACCGGCAGCGCCAGCAGCGACATCATGACCACGGACGCGCCGATGATGCCGGTCGTGGCGGCCAGGATCGTCCCCATCAGCGTGACCGCCAGGGCCAGGCCGCCGGGCACCCGCCGCAGCAGCACCTGCAGGCAGTTCAACAGGTCGCGGGCGACGCCGGAGCGCTCCAGCATGGTCCCCATGAAGATGAACATAGGGATCGCGGTCAGGATCAGGCTCTCCAGGATACCGCCGAAAATGCGCGAGGGCAGCGAGCGGAACTGGACGAAGAGGAACTCGCCGCTGAGGATGCCGATCATGCCGAAGGCGAGGCCGATGCCGCCGAGCACGAAGGCGACCGGATAGCCGGAGAACAGCAGAAGCGCCAGGGCGGCGAACATCAGCAGCGGCAGCAGGTCGACGATATCCATCAGAATTCGCCCCCCAAGGTCTCGGCAACCAGCCGATCGGGCAGCTTGCCGAGCAATCCGGCGACCGATTTGATGAGCTGGGAGACCGCCGCCAGGCCCATCAGGACGAACAGCAGCACCAGGCTGCCTTTGAGAATCCAGATGTCGGTCATGCCGATCTGCGATTTCGACACCTCGCCCTGCAGAAACGACGTCACCGCATAGGGCCAGGACAGCCACAGGCCGAGGGCCGAATAGGGCATCAGGAACAACAGGATGCCGCAGATTTCTATGATGTACTTGATGCGTCGCGGCCGGCCGTCGCGGAGCAGGTCGATGCGCACATGTGCTTGGCGCAGATAGGCATAGCCGATGGTCAGCACGATCAGGAAGGCGTGCAGCCAGTACTCGGATTCCTGGATCTGCGTTGAATTCAGGCCGAACGGCTTCGGCACGCCGAAATAGCGGGTCACCACGTCGTAGCAGACGACCAGCACCAGCACTGCGCCGCACCAGCCGCCGAGTCTGGCGATCGCCGAGAGCACCCGGTCGATCGCCGCGCTCGCCGAGAGCAAGGTCTTCATTCCTGTGTCGTTCCCCAACGCACTCCCGATGCCTGCCGGTCGGCGGTCCGGCCTTCGGCGCTTGGCGGCGGCATGGCGGTGATAGGCCGGCGCGTGGCAAGCCGGCGCCCGGGATCGCCCCGGACGCCGGTTTGCGGCTACCCCGGTCGGCTACTTCAGGTACCCGAGGTCGCTCCAGACCGCATATTCACCGCGGAAACCCTGCAGCGATTCCCAGGCGGTCTTGAAGTCGGGGTTGACGGCGATCTCTTCCGCGACGACCTCGTCCCAGGCGCCGCGGAAGGCGTCGAGCATCTCCGGCGACCATTTGTGGATGGTGACGCCGGCTTCCTGCATCTCGGCCAGCGCCTTGCCCTGGATCGACTCGCCCTCGGCGAACTGATAGGCGACGGTGGCGCGACAGGCGGTCTGGATCATCGCCTGCTGCTCGCCGGACATGGCGTCCCATTTCGCCTTGTTGAGCAACAGCTCCTGAATCGTCGACTGCTGGTGCCAGCCGGGGAAATAGTAGTGCTTGGCGATGTTGTAGAAACCGAGCGCCTGGTCAATCGCCGGCATGCTGAACTCGGTGGCGTCGATGGTGCCGCGTTCCAGCGCCGGATAGATATCGCCGCCGGCCAGCAGCTGGGTGTCGACGCCCAGCTTCTGCATCACCCGGGCGCCGAGGCCGAAGAAGCGCATCTTCAGGCCCCGCAGATCGTCCACCGAGTTGATCTCCTGGCGGAACCAGCCCGACGCCTCCGGCGCGATCACGCCGCAGACCAGCGAGTGCAGGCCGTCGCGGTGGTAGATCTCGTTCATCAGGTCTTCGCCGCCGCCGAACCACATCCAGCCGAGGTATTCACCGGTCGCCGGGCCGAACGGCACCGCGGCGAACAAGCTGAGGGCCGAGTTCTTGCTGGCCCAGTAGCCCGGCACCGACCAGCCGGCGTCGACCGAGCCGTTCGACACCGCGTCGAAGATTTCCAGGGCGGGAACCAGGGCGCTGGGTTCGTAGAATCGAACCTCGATCTGCCCGCCGGAGATCGCGTTGACGGTATCCTTGAAGCGGACCCCGGCCTGTCCGAGCTGGACCAGGCTGCCGGGAAAGGTGGATGGCATGTTGAGGCGCACGTCCTCCGCCTGGGCGGTGGCGGTGGCGCAGGCCAAGGCTGCCGCGAGCGCGGCCCCGGCGAAGTGTCGTTGCATCGATTGACCTCCCTTAACGTCTACATTGTTGAATGCGTTAGTGCATTCAAACCAATTGGCGCTCTCCGGCGCGCATCGACAGCATACACATCGCCGACCACCGTGCCAGGGCCGGCTAGCCGCGGCCGGGCGGCATCAGCAGGGGCCGCAGGCGCGCCGCGCT
>JABDIP010000202.1 GCA_013003675.1 Inquilinus sp. | reverse complement strand
TTCAACCTGGCCAAGGGCTACAAGGAACGCCAGATGGCCGCCTATTCGGAGCTGCAGCAGGCGGAGTTTGCCGCCGAGGCCGACGGCTACACCGCCACCAAGCACCAGCGCGAGGTCGGCACCGGCTATTTCGATGCCGTGTCCCTGGCCATCAGCGGCGGCAAATCGTCGACCACGGCGATGGCCGACTCGACAGAGAAGGCGCAGTTCTAGGCGCTCAGGGAAGGAGAGAGAACGATGGTCACCAGCATCAACTACTGGATCGTCGGCGGCGAATTCCAGGACAGCGCCCACAAGGCCCTGACCCCCGGCACGCAGACGGTGCAGGGTCCCTATGACAGCTACGACGACGCGCTGGCGCAATGGCGGCGCATCACCCACGACACCAAGGGCAACGCGCATATCCGCTACGCGATCGCCCAGGAAACCCAGAAACGGGCCCGGCACGAACCGGCCCCGGTTTAGGGAGGAAGCAGGCGGCGGCTAAATCGTAGCCTCTCGGCCGCCGCCCCTTTTTCCGTCTCAGCCGTCGACCCGCACCGCCACCGGTGCTATGCGACGGCACGATGGGAAACCGATACCAGACAGCGGCGGACTCCGCCGACACCCTGACCAATGCCGCGATCGCCGTGCTGACCACCGCCGACGCGGCGGACAAGGCGCGGCTGAGCCGATCCCACGCCGCGGCTTGGCATGACGGCCGGATCGCCGCGCTGGGACGAGACGAACCGCCCAGCCGGCCCGGCCGGCCGGTCCACCCCGAACTCAAGCCGCCGCGCGACATGCCCAAGCGGCGCAAGGCCGGCAGCGTCGCCGGCCGCATCGCCCTGTTGCACGCCCTCGCCCATATCGAGCTGAACGCCGTCGACCTCGCCTGGGACGTCGTCGCCCGTTTCGCCCGGGCGGCCGAGGAGAATGGCGATGTCGCGCACGCCCTGCCCCGCGCCTTCTTCGACGACTGGGTCGACGTCGCCGATGAGGAGGGCAAGCACTTCCTGCTGCTGGCCGACCGCCTCGCGGCCCTCGGTGCCGCCTATGGCGATCTGCCGGCTCATGACGGGCTGTGGGAGGCATCGATCGAGACCGCGCACGACCTCGCCGCGCGGCTCGCGGTTGTACCGCTGGTCCTGGAGGCGCGCGGTCTCGACGTCACCCCGGCGATGATCGATAGCCTGAAATCCGCCGGCGACCCGGAGTCGGCGGCCATCTTACAGATCATCCATGACGATGAGATCGGCCATGTCACGGTCGGCCGGCGCTGGTTCGAGCATGTCTGCGCCCGACGCGGCGTCGAACCGATCCCGACATGGCAGGCTCTGGTGCGTCGGCATTTCAAGGGCGCCCTGAAGCGGCCCTTCAACACCGCTTCGCGCGACCGCGCCGGGTTCGCGGCGGCGCTCTACGAACCGCTGGCGGATTAGAGCCTGATCGCATCTCACCGGAACGGTGTGATGCGATCAGGTCCTAGGTGTGGCGTCGCCGATCCGAATGGCGATATGGTCGAGCCATGAAGCGAGATGTCGAGACACCGGCGGAGTATCTGGCCCAGATTCCGGCGCATCAGACCGCACTGCTGCAATCCCTGCGGACGACGATCCTCCAAGCCTTTTCCGACATTTCGGAAGGGATCCGCTACGGAATGCTGGATTATCCCGGCCTTGCCAACCTTGCGGCGCAGAAAGCCCATGTCTCGCTCTACGTGGCGCCGGCGGTGCTGGCCGAGTTCAAGAGCCGGTTCCCCGGCGTGAGTTGCGGGAAGAGCTGCCTCAGATTCACCCGTGTCGAGCAGATCGACGAGTCGGCGATCCTGGATCTGCTGCACGCCGTGCGCCGTGCCCGACTATCGGCGGAGCCGCAGTCAGCGGGCTGATCCCCCGCCCCGGCGTTTCCGACGCCCGGCTAATCTGCCACATCCCCGCTTCCCTGCACCTTCGCCGCCAAGGCCGCTTCCAGGAAGGCGTCGATGTCGCCGTCCAACACGCCCTGGGCGTTGCCCTTCTCGACTCCGGTGCGTAGATCCTTGACCATCTGGTAAGGCTGCAGGACATAGCTGCGGATCTGGTGTCCCCAACCGATTTCCGACTTCGCCTCGGCTTCGGCCGCGGCCTCCTCCTCGCGCTTCTTCAACTCGTGCTCGTACAACCGCGCCCGCAGCATGTCGTAGGCTCGCGCGCGATTGCGGTGCTGCGAGCGGTCGTTCTGACACTGCACGACGATGCCGGTCGGCAGATGGGTGATGCGGACCGCGCTGTCGGTCTTGTTGATGTGCTGGCCACCCGCGCCGGACGCACGATAGGTATCGATGCGCAGATCCTTGTCCTCGACCGTGATGTCGATCGATTGGTCGATGACCGGCGACACCGACACCGAGGCGAAGCTGGTGTGCCGGCGTGCCTGGCTGTCGAAGGGGCTGATGCGGACCAGGCGGTGGACACCGGCCTCGGTCTTCAGCCAGCCATAGGCGTTCTGCCCCTTGAACTCAACGGTTGCCGATTTGATACCGGCCTCCTCGCCGGCGCTCTCCTCCAGCCAATCGACCTTGAAGTCGTGGCGCTCCGCCCAGCGGACGTACATGCGCAGCAGCATCTGTGCCCAGTCCTGCGCCTCGGTGCCGCCGGCGCCGGCATTGACCTCCAGGTAGCAGTCGTTGCCGTCGGCCTCGCCGGACAGCAGGCTCTCCAGTTCCAGCCGGGCAGTGCGCTCGCGCAGGGCGGCCAAGGCGCGCTCGGCTTCCGCCGCGACCTCCTCGTCGCCCTCCTCCTCGGCCAGTTCGACAAGCTCGACGCTGTCGGCAAATTCCTGCGTCAGGGCCCGGTAGCTCGACAACGCGTGGTCGAGCTGGGTGCGCTCGCGCATCACCGTCTGGGCGCGCTCGGGATCCTCCCACAGCGCGGGGTCTTCCGCCTGGGCGTTCAGTTCCTCCAGACGCTTGCCACTGGCATCGACGTCAAAGAGACCTCCTCAGCAGCGCCAACGACCTTTCGATGTCGTCGGCGACCGCCTGCAATTCGGCGCGCATCGCGCTTCTCCTTGCGACTCCGGGATGGAAGTATTTCGATCCGAGCGCCGATTTAGGCGCTTGGGCGCGGTTAGTAAAGCCCGCCGGTGCCGCTGGTCGCCCGCGACCCGCGGCCGAAGCCGGGCGACGGCGCGACGCCGGGATCGGGACGAGGCGTCGCCATCGCAGTCGGCTCGGTGCCGGCGCGGAACGCCTCCCAGATGAACGGCATGCCCGGCTGCGACCGCAGGCCGGTCGCCGCATCGACCTTGACCAGCCGCACCCCCGGCGGGATGCGGAACGGCACGACCTCCTGGCCGGCCAGCGCCTCGCCGGCGAAGGCCCTGAAGATCGGCGCCGCGGCGCTGGACCCGGTTTCTCCGTCGCCGAGCGTCCGCGGGTTGTCGAAGCCGACAAAGACGCCGATGGCGAGATCCGGCGAAAAACCGACGAACCAGGCGTCGAAACTGTCATTCGTGGTGCCGGTCTTGCCGGCGAGCGGCAGGCCCAGGTCGCGCATGCGCCAGCCGGTGCCGCGCTGAACCACTCCTTCCAGCATCGAGACCATCTGGTAGACCGAAACCGGATCGGCGATCTGCTCACGCTCGTCGGGAACCTCAGGGGCCTGCTGGCCGCTCCAACCGACATCGATGCAGTATTCGCAAGGTCGCTGATCCTGGCGGAAAACCGTGCGGCCGGCGCGGTCCTGCACCCGGTCGACGAAGGTCGGCGTGATCCGCCGGCCGCCGTTGACCAGCATCGCGTAGGCGACGGTCAATTGCAGCGGCGTCGTCTCGATCGCCCCAAGCGCACTGGAATAGTACAGCGGCATGTCGTCGAAGATGTCGAAGTCGCGGGCCACGTCCCGCACCGGCTCCAGCCCGATTTCCTGCAACAGGCGGACGGTCATCAGATTGCGCGACTTCTCGACGCCGATGCGCAACGGTGTCGGACCGAGGAACGTGCCGGAATAGTTCTCCGGCCGGTAGAGCTCTTCCTCGGGGCCGAGATCGATGGCCAGCGGCGAGTCGAGCAGGATGGTGCTCGGCGTGTAGCCGTGGTCGAGCGCGGCCAGATAGACGAAGGGCTTGAAGGCCGAGCCGGGCTGCCGGGCGGCCTGGGTGGCCCGGTTGAACTCGCTCATCTCATAGCTGTAGCCGCCGGTCATCGCCATGACCCGCCCGGTATGCGGATCAAGGGCGACGATCGCCCCCTGGGCGTCGGGCACCTGCCGCAGGCCAAAGCTGCGATCCGGCAATTCCAGCCCCTCGGCGTCGACCGCAACCGGCTCGACCAGCACCACCTCGCCGCGCGTCAGCACGTCGCGCGCCCGGGTCGGTTCCGGCCCGACCTCCTGCTCGGCTTCCCAGGGGCGGGCCCAGAGCAGTTCCGACATCGGGATCGAGCCGCGGGAGCCGTCGGCGAAGCCGATCTCCGCAGCGGCATCGTCGACGGCGACGACTGCCGCCAACTGCCATCTGCCGGCGCCGGCCGGCAAGGCGATCTCGCCCAAAGCCTGCTGCCAGGTATCCGGCTCGCGCAACGTGGCGACCGGTCCCCGCCAGCCGTGCCGTCGGTCATAGACGATCAGACCGTCGCGTAGCGCACGGGTGGCGATCGCCTGCATGCGCGGATCGACGCTGGTGCGGACCGATAGGCCGCCCTCGTAAAGCTGTTCGTCGCCGTAGATGCGTTGCAGTTCGCGGCGCACCTCCTCGGCGAAATAGTCGGCGGTGATGAACTCGGTCGCCGGGCGCTCATAGACCTCGAGCGGACCCTGCCGGGCCTCGTCGGCGGTCGCCGGCGACAAGACGCCGTCTTCGAGCATGCGGTCGATCACGTAGTTGCGCCGCGCGATCGCTGCCTCGCGGCGATAGATCGGATGGTAGTTGTTCGGTGCCTTGGGCAGTCCGGCCAGATAGGCGGCCTCGGCGACCGACAATTCGGCCAGCGGCTTGTTGAAGTAATTCAGCGCCGAGGCGGCGACGCCATAGGAGTTTCGCCCGAGGTAGATCTCATTGAGGTAGAGCTCGAGGATCTGCTCCTTGGTGAACGCCTTCTCGATCCGCAGCGACAACAACGCCTCGCGGATCTTGCGCTCGTACGACACCTCGCTGGAGAGCAGGAAGTTCTTCGCCACCTGCTGGGTAATCGTCGAGGCACCGACCAGCCGGCGATCGGTGGCCAAATTGCGCAGATTGGTCAGCACCGCGCGCAGGATGCCGACGAAATCGATGCCGTTGTGATTGTAGAAATTCTGGTCTTCGGCCGAGATGAAGGCCTGGATGACGTGGTTGGGAATCGCCTCGATCGGCACGAACAGCCGGTTCTCGACAGCGTATTCCGCCATCAGCCGGCCGTCGGCGGCATGCAGCCGGGTGGTGATCGGCGGCGAGTAGTCGGCGAGCTGGCTATAGTCCGGCAGGTCGCGGCTGAAGTGTTGCAGGGCGATGAATCCAGCGACGCCGGCGACGATCGCGAGAAATACCAGGGACGAGAATATCCAACCGAGAATGCGCATGACGGTTCCGACGCTGATGACGACATCGGGCGGGGGTCCCGGGCAACGCCGGTTGGCGGCCTCCTGGACGCTTGGGCCCGATCAAACCAGGGATTGATTAACGGTCAATTGTGACCCTCGAATGGCCCCGGCCGGGCGGCAGGGACCGGCGATACTAGCCGGCGGTCGCATGCCTGGCCACGGTCACGTGCCCGTGGTCGGCCAACTCTCAACCCTTAACCCTCAACAAAGCTAGCTTCTTCGCTGCGGGTCGCGCCAATCGAAATAAGCGTCGATCGCCTCAGCCAACGCCGCCGCCAGTCCCGCGCGATGGGCGGCGGAGCGGAGTTGCGTCTCTTCGCGACGGTTCGACAGATAGCCCAGCTCGACCAGAACCGATGGCACGTCCGGCGCCTTGAGCACGGCAAAGCCGGCATAGCGGTGCGGCGTGCCGATCAGCGGCGTCGCGTCTGCCAGGGCTTCAACCACCTTCTGCGCGACCCCGTTCGACTCGTTCTGGGTGTGCCGCTGGGCAAGATCGATGAGGATCGACGCGGTGACATCGTCGACCGGGTCGAGGGCGATGCCGGCCAATGCATCGGCGCGGTTCTCCCGCTGCGCCAGCATCTCGGCCTGGCGGTCGCTGGCGACGTCGGACAAGGTGTAGACCGAGGCGCCACGGAAGGTGGGGTTGCCGATCGAGTCGGCGTGCAGTGACAGCAGCAGGTCGGCACCGGAGGCGCGCGCCCGGCGCACCCGCTCCGGCAGACGGAGAAACTCATCCCCCTCGCGGGTCAGGACGACGGTGTACCGTCCGGTCGCCTCCAGCCGCGCCTTCACCCGGCGGGCGATGTCGAGGGTCAGTTCCTTCTCCCGCAACCCGCTGGCGCCGATGGCTCCGGGATCGATGCCGCCATGCCCGGGATCGATGGCGACGATGCGCCGCTCGACGGCCGGTGCCGGCCGACGGGGCGGCAAAGGCACGCTGAGCGCGGCCGGCGCCACCGACGCCGAACCGCTGCGTCCGGTCGAGCCCGGCGGTGTCGTCGGGACGAGATCGAGCACGAAGCGATAGGGTGTCGCGCCGGCGGCCGGCAGGTAGAAGCTGTCGACGATGTCGGCCGGACCGGCAAGATCGAGGACGACGCGCAACGCGCCCCCCTGCTGCCGCCCGTAGCGGTGGCCGGTGATCAGACCGACCGGCTGCCGGGCGCTCGTGGCGCGCCAGTCGCCGGCGGCGAAGTCGACCACCATACGGTGTGGGTTCTCAAGGGCGAAGATGCGAAAGTCGGCGGCCGCCGTCATCTCCAGCACGAAACGGGTCTTGCTGCCGTGGTCGCCGATCCGGACCGACAATACGGCCGGACGGACACCGGACGCGGCCGATGCCGCGCCGGGAGGGGACAGAGTCGGAACCACTGCCGACGCGGTATCCTGCGCCCAAGCGTCGTCAACGCCAGCGAGCGGCGCCAGCCCGCACCAGGCAAGCGCGGTGGCGAACACCAGAGATGCGACGCGCAAACCGCGTATCATTCCCGTTAACCTCAATCGGCCAACCCACCTAATTGCACATTGAATCAAACACTTCAATTGAAAAGGTCAGGCACGATCTCACGCGGTCGTTAGTGTTTGGTTAACGATGCCGCTCACGGGCGGCGCGTCAAATCGGCCATTGTCGTCGGCCGCGCCCGTCGCTATGTTGCAGAGGCGACTGATCGCGTTCCGTGCGGTCGGTGTGTTCTGCTCGCTATGCGGGTCCGCACCGATCGTCCAGCAGGAAGCTACCGTTGACGGATTGGCCCGACGCGTTCTGCGTCAGGACGGTCGTCAATTGAATCCCAGAGTAGGATCGCCAGAGGCGAGGGCTTTGGGGTTATTGAAACGGCGACGCGGTTAAACGGTTAAACACGGAGCCGGTTCGGGCCTGGAAACGGGGCTGGGCCCGGCGGGTAATGAGCCGGGGCGGTCAGGCTGCTGAAGAAGCGCCGATCTCGCCGACACCGGATGGCCCGTCGAGAGCTTCGCTCAACAAGTGACACGTCGTCGGCGCGTAAGTCGCGCGCGCCGCCTTCCGTGTCATGAGGACAAGAAATGGCTAAGAGGATGTTAGTCGATGCGACACATCCGGAAGAAACCCGGGTCGTTGTCGTAGACGGCAATCGTTTAGAAGAATTCGATTTCGAGAGTGCCAGCAGGAAACAGCTCAAAGGCAATATCTACCTTGCCAAGGTAACCCGCGTCGAACCGTCGCTGCAGGCGGCGTTCGTTGAATATGGCGGCAACCGCCACGGTTTCCTGGCCTTCTCGGAAATCCACCCCGACTATTTCCGCATCCCGATCAGCGACCGCGAGGCGCTGTTGGCCGATGAGCGGGCCCGCTCCGTTGCCGAGAGCAATGGAGGCGCCGAAGGCGACGCGACGGCCGACCCGCTGCACGATCCGCGCGACAGCGATGACAATGCCGAGTTCCTGAGCACCGAGCGGGAGGCCGCGGAGGCCGACGCTTCCGACGAGGGCGACAACCCGCCCGCGGACGGCAACGGCGGCTCAGTGGTCGAGGACCGCTCCATCGAGACGGTCGGCGGCGACGAGGTGGAAGAGACGCGCAGCCGCAACGCTACCCGCAATCGACGCAGCTACAAGATCCAGGAGGTGGTCAAGCGCCGGCAGATCATGCTGGTGCAGGTCACCAAGGAAGAGCGCGGCAACAAGGGAGCGGCGCTGACCACCTTCCTGTCGCTCGCCGGGCGCTATTGCGTGCTGATGCCCAACACCCCGCGTGGCGGCGGCATCTCGCGCAAGATCGCCAATCCGAAAGAACGCAA
This sequence comes from Inquilinus sp., assembly GCA_013003675.1. Classification (GTDB taxonomy): domain Bacteria; phylum Pseudomonadota; class Alphaproteobacteria; order DSM-16000; family Inquilinaceae; genus JABDIP01. The sequence continues at coordinate 2,137 of JABDIP010000202.1, read as the reverse complement.
GCGGATGAAGGCGATCCTCGATGAGCTCGAATTGCCGGAGGGCATGGCGGTCATCGTGCGGACCGCCGGGCTGGAACGGACCAAGACCGAGATCAAGCGCGACCTCGACTACCTCTTGCGGCTGTGGGATTCGATCCGCGAGACGACGCTGCAGTCGACGGCGCCGACCCTCATCCACGAGGAAGCCAATCTGATCAAGCGGGCCATCCGCGACCTCCACTCCAAGGATATCGAGGAAATCCACGTCGCCGGCGACGAGGGCTATCGCACCGCCAAGGAATTCATGCGGATGCTGGTCCCTTCGCATGCCCGGAAAGTCCAGCCGTACAAGGACGAGACGATCCCGCTGTTCCATCGCTATCAGATCGAATCGCAGATCGACGCGATGCACAGCGCAACCGTCCAATTGCGCTCGGGCGGCTACATCGTCATCAACCCGACCGAGGCGCTGGTCGCCATCGACGTCAACTCGGGCCGCTCGACTCGGGAGCGCAACATCGAGGAGACCGCCTACCGCACCAATTTGGAAGCGGCGGACGAGGTGGCGCGACAGCTTCGTCTGCGCGATCTGGCCGGACTGATCGTCATCGACTTCATCGACATGGAGCAGGACCGCCATATCAACGCGGTCGAGCGGCGGCTGAAGGATGCCCTGCGGCATGATCGCGCGCGCATCCAGATCGGCCGCATCAGCCCGTTCGGCCTGCTGGAGATGTCGCGTCAGCGCCTGCGGCCAAGCTTGATCGAGACCCATTTCGAGACCTGTTCGCAATGCCAGGGCAGCGGGCTGGTCCGCTCGGTGAGTTCGGCGGCACTGCATGTGCTGCGGGCCATCGAAGAGGAAGGCATTCGCCAGCGTTCGGCGGAGATCGAGGTCGCCTTGCCGACCCGTATTGCGATGTACATCCTCAACGACAAGCGCGCCGCGTTGACCGAGATCGAGCAACGATATCGATTTGACGTGCTGATCGCCGACGACGACAGCCTGATCGCCCCCGATTACCGCTTGCGGACCACGCGCGCGCGCGGCGAAGAGGAAGATCTCGGCACCAGACCGGCCATCGACGCTACGCGGATCAAGTTCGACGTCGATGAGGACGAGGCCGATGTGGCGGCGGACGTCGCCGCCGAGAGCGGCGAGCCGACCGCCGAGGACGGCGAAGAGAAGTCGTCGCGCCGGCGCCGTCGACCGCGTCGCGGCCGCCGCCGCCGTGACGACGAGGCGCCAGTCGAGGAGACGACCGTCATCGCCGCTCCGGACGGCGAGGAAGCAGGCGAAGCGGTGGCGGAAGACACTGCTGTCGAGACCCGCGACGACGCCGTGGAGGCCGCCGAGGACAGCGATGGCCAACGGCGCCGGCGGCGGCGCGGCAAACGCGGCGGGCGTCGCCGGTCGGGCACCGGCGAGCAGGCCGCTGACGAGACGGCCGTCGACGAGCCGGGCACCGTCGCCCAGTCGGAGCCGGCCGCCGAGACGAGCGTGCTGGCGGCGGAGCCCGCTGCGGAGGAAACCACGGCCGCAGAAGATCAGCCCGTGACGGCAGCGGACATTGAGGCGGAAGCGGCCGAGGAGACGCCCAAGCCCAAGCGGCGTGCCCGGCGGCCGCGCAAGACCGCCAAGACGGCGGAAGCCGAAGCCGCGGTTGCCGCGCCGGTCGCCGACCGCGAGGTTGGCAAGGCCGAACCCGCACCGCCGGCGCCGGAACCGGCACGCGAACTGGAGCCGGTTTCGGCCCATGCTGGCAACGGCTCGGCCGACGCGGAACAGGAACCGGCCGACGCCACGGTGGCGGCAACCGAAATCGCCGGCCAGACGCCGAGAAATCCACGCCGCGGCTGGTGGCGTCGCGTGCTGGACAGCTAAATCGAGACCAGCTCGGCTCTAAGCGATCTGGGCGGTGGATCTCGATCCGCCACGTTGAAGTGGAGACTGGGCGGCTTGCACCTTTCCGGTGCGGGCCGGTCAGGCTCTTAGCCAGCAGTCTTCTAAAGGCAGTCGAGCAGTGGCGCGATGATCCGGGCGCGGACTTGGATCGTCCCCGCCCGGCCGCGAATATACCCGGTGGGCCGCGACGCCGACCAGCGTCGCGGATTGGGCAGCACCGCCGCCAACAGGGCCGATTCGCGCGGTGTCAGC
>JABDIP010000182.1 GCA_013003675.1 Inquilinus sp. | reverse complement strand
CGTTTCGGTCATGGGCGGGGGCCCTTCGATGAGCGGGAGTTGCTGCCGAACTCCGGAAGTTCGCCTTTAGGACGGCTCGCCGGCATCCCGCAAGCGAAGAATTGCCCCTCCACGGAATCCCCGCGCCGGCCCCGGACCCCGCACGCCGGCGGCCTCGTTCGCTATTCCGACCTCGGCGGCCGGACCGGCGCGAGGGTCAGTCGACCACGTGGTGCTTGCCCACGGCCTTGACGTATTGCGCGCGCGGGCCGTCGCCGGAATCGTCCGGTGCCACGGTGACCCGTACCTCGATGCCCGGCCCGAGTTCGTCGAAACCGTCATCGGGCACGGCGTTGCGGTTGAAATAGACCTCCTGCCCGTCGGAGGTCTGGACATAGCCATAGCCCTCCTCGGCGAAGACCTGCAGCACCCGGCCATGCGGTGGCGCCTCGTGAACCTTTACGTGGCCACGCAGCGTGCGGACATAGTCCTCCAACTGCCGCGTCGCCGCCGCGAAGGCGTCGCGCAGCGCCACATAGACGTCCTCATGCGCCTGGTTCTTCGGGCCGGCGTGATTCACTATCAGCTTCTTGCCGGGCACGCTGATTTCGATGGCGACGCGAAACAGCTTGCCGGTGTGCTGGTGGCGATGCGGCGCCTCGACCGCCACCCGGACCTGGGTGATGTGGTCGAAGAACCGTTCCAGCTTGGCCAGCTTCTCGCCGATCCGCGTCTCGACGGCGTCGGAATGGTCCATATTGCGAAAGGCGACTTCCAGGGGAATCTGCATGTGCTCACCCGTATTGCTGCGGACGCTCTAACAATCATAGGGCAAGGTGCACGCCTCCGGCGACAGCCTCATTGATCTGGATTAGTGAAATCGGGCAAAGGAGTGACTAGGAGCCCGTCGAGGCGCTGGCGGCCGACGTCGCGCGCCCGGCGGACGGTCATCCGGCAACCCGACCGCGACGAGGACAGAGTCATGGACGATCCGCTGGGCGCCTTCTGCCGCCATGTCGATGTTGCCCTGCCGGGGGCGGCGGCGGGTCCGCTGGCGGGGCTGAGCTTCGCCGCGAAGGACATCTACGACGTCGCCGGCCATAGCTGCTGTTGCGGCAATCCGGATTGGCTTGCGAGCCACGCCCCGGCCGAACATACCGCGCCCGCCGTGACCGCCCTGCTGGACGCGGGCGCATCGCTGGCCGGCAAGACCCTGACCGACGAGCTGGCCTTCAGCCTGAACGGCGAGAACCACCACTACGGCACGCCGGTCAACAGCGCCGCGCCGAGGCGGGTGCCCGGCGGCTCGTCGAACGGCTCCGCCGCGGCGGTGGCCGGCGGGCTGGTCGATTTCGCGCTCGGCTCGGATACCGGCGGTTCGGTGCGGGCGCCGGCCAGCTATTGCGGCATCTTCGGCATCCGGCCAAGCCACGGCGCGATTGCGCTCGCCGGGATCATGCCGCTCGCCCCCAGCTTCGACACGGTCGGCTGGTTCACCCGCGACGCGGCGCTGCTGGAGCGGGTCGGCGACGTGCTGCTGCCGCCGGGCGGGAAGGCGGCGGCCGGCCGGGTGCTGGTCGCGGAGGACGCGTTCGCCCGGATGATCCCGGCGGCGCGGCCGGAGCTGGAGGCCAGGATCGCCCCGGTGGCGGCGGCGCTGGGTCACGGTCCGGAGACGGTCACCATCGCCGGAGAAGGGCTGGACAAATGGCTTGCGCACTTCCAGGCCCTGCAGTGGCGCGAGATCTGGGAGTCGCATGGCGACTGGATCACCCGCACCCGGCCGGCCTTCGGCCCCGGCATCGATGAGCGGTTCCGGCTGGCGTCCCAGGTGCCCGATGCGGTCGTGGCGGCGGCCCGTGCCTTCCGCGCCCAGGTCGCCGGCCGGATGCGGGCGCTGTTGGCGGACGGGGCGGTGCTGGTGCTGCCCTCGGCGCCCGGGCCGGCGCCGCTGAAAGCACTGGCGCAGGCGGCGATCACCGACTACCGCAACCGGGCGCTCGGTATCCTCTGCGTCGCCGGGCTGGCCGGCCTGCCACAGGTGTCGGTCCCCGCGACGACGGTGGAAGGGGCGCCGGTCGGCCTGTCGCTGGTCGGCGGTCCCGGCAGCGACCGCGCCTTGCTGGCGATGGCACGGAAAGCGGCGGCCGCGCTGGCCTAGAGCCTGATCGCATCTCACCGGGACGGTGCGATGCGTGAATCAGCCTCTAGTCTGTTGAAGGAGATCAAGATTCATGCTTCAGGTCGATTCGATCTGAAGCGATCTTGATCTAGTGTCATGGTTTCGAAGTTCGGCACATTACATGTGCCGGATTTCGGAAGCTGAATGACACTAGAATCATAGGGTTAGTGTCCCTTTGATTCTGTAATTCGCGATTGCGAATTTCAGAATCGGGACACTAGGATTCGTACTGAATGAGCGAGCTGATCGGGACGTCGACCCGGTCGCGGCCGCCAAGGAAGGTCAGCTCGATAATACACGCCGCGCCGCGTACATCGGCGCCGACCTCGCGCAGCAGGGCGATCGAGGCGGCGAGGGTGCCGCCGGTCGCCAGCAGATCGTCGAGAATGACGACGCTCTGGCCGGGTTTCACCGCGTCGGCCTGGATCTCGATCGTGTCCTGGCCGTATTCCAGGTCGTAGGTGTGGGCGATGGTCTGCCCCGGCAGCTTGCCCTGTTTACGTACCATCGCGAAGCCGCAGCCCAGCGCATAGGCGAGCGGCGCGGCGGTCAGGAAGCCGCGGGATTCGATGCCGAAGAGCAGGTCGGGCTGCAGCGGCCGAATCACCTCGGCCAAGCGGCCCACTGCGGCGTGCCATGCCCGAGGGTGGGCCAGCAGCGTGGAAATGTCGTAGAACAGGATGCCTGGCTTCGGGAAATCCGGGATGCTGCGGATATGATCCTTGAGGTTCATCGGGCTATCCTGTGATCTCGCCGGTCCGGCCGGGCCGCCATGCGTCCGGACGCGCCCACTTAGAGCATTATCAAACCCGCGGCAAGCCGCCCCTCGCGGCTTGCCCGC
>JABDIP010000165.1 GCA_013003675.1 Inquilinus sp. | reverse complement strand
TCGATCGCCGTCGCCGACACCGCCATCGCCGCGGCCGAGGTTCCGTTGCCCTCCGGCGGCAGCGCCGGCCTCTCCGGCTCCTCACTGGTGACATCGGCCGCGTTCGGCGACGGGCCGGGCAATGCCGAGTTGCTGGACGACGCCATCGCGGTGATCAGCCTGAGCGACGGCGACCACGCCTACCGCGCCGGGCTCGCCGACAGCGTGACGGCGGTCGCCCGCGGCTTCGGCCTCGACGCGCTGCTGGCCGCCGGCGAGGCGCAGAGCTACGCCATGCCGCTCGGCGGCGGCTTGTCGCTGTCGATGGCGGTCGCCGGCGATCCGCTGGCCGCCGCACACGACCCCTGGGCACCGGAGGGTGAGCCCCTGGCGCTGCAGCTTTCCGGCGCCCTCGGCGCGGCGACCGGCCTCAGGCTCGGTATCGATGTGACCGCCGCCGATCAGCTCGCCGCCGCCGCCGGGCTCGCGGACGGCCTGTTCTGGTCGGCCGACGAAACGATGCGGCCGCTCGGCCTGCTCACCGGCCGCGGTAACGGGCTCAGCCTCGACCACGCGCTCGGCGACACGACCCGCCTCTCCCTCGGCCTGTTCGACGGCGAGACCGCCAACGGCCTGCTGGCCGACGGTGCCGCCGGCAACGGCGCGACGCTGGGCCAGGCCGGCCTGCGGCATGGCTTCGCCTCGGGCGCCTCGTTCGGCGTCGATGTCGGCCTGTTGGCCGAGTCCGCCGCTATGCTCGGCAGCCAGGGGGCCGGCGCCCTCTCCACCGAGGCCGGCGCGGACACCCGCTTTCTCACCGTCGGCGGCGGCGTCCCGCTGGGCGACCGGCTCGAGCTTTTCGGCAGTATGACGCTGGCGACCAGCGAGGTGGGCGAGAGCGCCGACAGCCTGCTGACCGGCTGGGACAGCGTGCAATCGAACGCGTTGGCCCTCGGCGCCATCGCCCGCGACGTCGCCGCCGACGGCGACCGCCTCGGCCTGCTGGTCGGCCAGCCGTTGCGCGCCTATCGGGCCGAGGCGACGGTCACCGTGCCGGTCGACGTGACCGCCGACGGCGCCGCCACGCTGCAAAGCGAGCGGGTCGACCTCACCCCCAGCGGGCGGGAGATCGACTTCCAACTCGCCTATGACCGACCCCTGGCGCCGGGCATGGGCCTGTCCACGTGGCTGCTCTTCCAACTCCAGCCCGGTCACGATGCCGACGCCGACCCCGCCTATGGCGCCGGCCTGCGGTTCCGCTTCGGGTTCTAACGCCGCGTCGGTGGCGCTCCCGGCCGCCCCACCCGTCCCATTGCGCCATCGCCCGGCTTGAGCGGGCGATCCATCTCACTGCATGCGCCGGCGGAGGGATGGATGCCACGCTCGGCGGCGTGGCATGACGCAGGAGAGGAAGACGGCACCGCCAACCCCCAGCGCGTCAACGCCCAGCCTGACCGGCCGATCCTCTTAGCCGCCGGCGCCGGCGGAGGGGGAAGATCACGGGCGAAGGCGCGGTCCCGGGCTGGGTAAAGGGAGAGGACGCCCATCCGTACCCACTCCGCCCGCAATGTTCGCCTCTAGCGTGTGGCGCCGCAAAATCGCCGTAATCATCGCACCCGGCCCGCCCGGCCGTCGAGCCCAGGGGTAACGTGGCGAGCAACAAGATGTACTCGCCTGCACAACACAACCATTAAGGGATTGATATAGATCAGAAATATCTAAACAGGGTTTACCGCGTAATTTAGTTAAGTCTAGATTGATGCCTTAACCATACAAAAAAAGGGGAGATCGACATGGTCGCCAAAAAAGTGCTTCTCGGCACAACCGCTTGCTTGGCGCTGACCGCGTGCAACGGCAGTAGTGACGCCCTGCTCGACCCGGCGGGACTCGACGGTCCGTTTGGATACACCGTCGGCGAGCCGGTGGAGGTGATTTCCGCCACGCGCGGGGACGGCGTGTCGTTCGTCAAATACCAGGTGACGTTCAACAATGAAGAGGGAACCAACATCACGATCACCACGGCGGAGGGCGAGGAGATCGACTTTGATCTTGACGACCCGGCCACCTGGGTCGGCGAGGATGACCAGTTGCTAGCGGGCGTTCCGCTGGCAAGGCTGGTCGGCTCGGACGGTGACAGCGAGTTGGAGGTCATTCTCGGCGAGGTCGTGGTGCCCGACACCGCGCCTGCCGATCGAATCAATGATGCGTACCAACCCGAAAAGGAGCTTGCCTACGCCGTCGGTCGGCTCAACGAGGAGGACACCCGGGGCGGCTTCGAAACCTATCTGGTGACCGGCCTGCTGACCAATCCGGACGACCTGCCGCGCTACCAGACGGATGTGATCGTCCACCGGGTGGATGGCGACGTCGGCGCCGACGCAGGTACCCTGGCAGAGGGGAACGCGGCCTATGTGGGCGATTTCCTGGCCAGCGTCTTCCGTGCCGGCAATCCGCTCAGCGATCAGGCAAGCGGCACCGCAACGGTCGGCATCGACTTCTTTGCTGGCACAGTGACTTTCGAGGCCGACGGCACATACCGCTACGACGATCTCGACGATGTCGCGCCGGACGCAGTGACCGGGCTCACGGTTACGCCGGGATATCTCACCGATGAGGACGGGAATGTCGTCGCTAGCTTCATTCAGAATGTCGAAGCACTCTATGAAGATCCAAACCTGACCGGGAATGTCGTCACCGATATCAGCTTCACGACTGAGACAGTAGCCGACTGGCCTTGCCCCTTCTGCCCCGCAACTGTCATAGAGACCGTCGCGCCGACGATGGGGACAGTTGACGTCAACACGATCGTCAATGGGGTACCCAACAAGGACGTCGTCACAGCCTTGCGGTTGACGGAAGTCACGATCGAGGGCCCGAATGGGGCCGTATCCAACGTCGTCATCGGCGTCGAGCCGATCTATGCGGACGAGAATGACGACTTTTACGACATCAGACTCACCAGCAGCGGGGGCACGCTCGATACCAGCAACGGCGTCGTGACCTACACCGGTGTGCTGGCTGATGATGGAGTCGATGTGGTGGACGGAAACTTTGTGGAAGTCTCGCGCGACGCGATCGGCAATACGCACAATGCCTTGGTCACCGGCGAGTTCGCCGGCGCCGTGTTCGGTCCGGGCGCCGGCCCGCTTCCGGGCACGGATGTGGTTACCGTCGATCCGGGCGATTTCGACGAGGTGATCGCCGCGACGGCCACGGCGGGCACGTTCGAGGCCGGCAGCGATCCGGAGGGACCCGGTTACGACCCGACAATCCAGATCGTCGGCGGATTCGGGACCGATCCGGGCGACTTCCAGGAGACCCCGTTCGACGAGGCGCCTCCGCCGGTGCCTGATGTCCAGCCGTAGTAACAACGGGGGGCACCGGATCGATGGCGCCTAGCGTCACAATCCAGGCGGGAGGCCCGCGCGTTGCGCGGGCCTCTTGCATTCCTGCCATTCGGTAACGACCACTAACACCCGCATCCGGTTCCATCGCATAGTGCGGTCGGATTGCCGATTGGCCCGGCCTTCAAGACACGGATCGACCAGCGCACAATGATTAGCCGCTTTCTCAACGTCCTGGCGCTGCTTGTCGCTTGCCTCGTCCTCGGCCCGCCCGCTATCGCCCAGGAGACGGCGGCGCCAGAAGGCGGGCCGGAACCTACGCGCATCCAGATCGACCTGATCCAGGTGCTGGAGCAGGCGCGCGCGGCGGTGCGCGCCGGCGATTTCGAAAAGGCGGTCGGGCTTTACCAGGTCATCCTGCGCTTCGCGCCGGAAAGCCGCGTGGCGCGGATCGAGATGTCGCTCGCCTTGGCGAGGCTGGGCGATCGCGAACGCGCGGCGCGGTTGGTGCGCGACATCGATACCGAAGGGCTTAGGCCCGAAGTGATCGATATCATCAGCCGCCTTGTCGGCCCCGACCGTCTGACCTTCTTCCTGATCCCGGAGTTCTTTGTCGATACTAACGTCATAGGCCAGACAAAAAATGACTTCTTCACGGTCGACGGGGCGATAATCCCCACGGATTCGAACGCCCGCGGTCGGCGCGGTTTCGGGTATGGGCTGACATTCGGCGGCAGCTATCGCCTGACCGACGAGAACCCGCGCACGACGCTCACTCTCGGCACCACGCTCCGCGATTTCGAAGCATCGAAGGACGACGAGCAGAACCTGTTCGGCTCGGTCGGCTGGCTGTTCGATTTCGGCAGACTCGACCTAACGCCGTCGCTGGCGGGTGCCTATCGATACAGGGATTGGCGGCCGCGCGAGGCCGAGTGGTCGGCCGGTATCGCCGCGGCGGTGGCTTTCGAGCCGGTGCGCAACACCCTTGGCTTCCGCTACCGGCAGATCGATGGCGAGGGCGATTTCGACGGCGTGCTCAACCGCACAAGCTATGAGATTTACGACACCATCGGTTTCGGCTTCGACGGTGTCGCCTTCCGAATCGACGCCCGCCATATCCGCGAGGTCTGGGAACAGCGCGAAGAGCAGGACAATTACGAGGCGATCGGCGGCATCGACACGACCTTCGTCGACGTGCCCTGGGCCATCCCCACCGTCGGCGTATCGTACACCTACCGAGACTTCGAGAATCCGGAACCGCTCTTCAATATCCTTCGCACCGACCGGGAGTACGAGGGCCATCTCGAACTCCTGTTCCGCGACTGGGAACTGTTCGGCACCCGACCCTTCGTCCGTTACGAATACACGAAGTCCGAATCGACGTACAATCTGTTCGACTACGACAAGCACGAGATCTCGGTCGGGGTGCGGGCGATCACCTGGTAGCGGCGGGCGGCGTTTCGGTCCCTCGCCGATTTTTTCAAGGTTTTCCTTTCAAAAGTCGCCTCACCCGCGGCCGCGCGGGCGGCCGTCCTTGCGGCGGCCGGTGAGGGCGGTGACGACGCCGTGCAGGGTGCCGACCTCCTGCTCGGTGAGGCGCGCGCGCTGCAGCATGTTGCGCAGATTGTGCACCATCGAGGGGCGCTTCTCGGCCACCGTGAAGAACTCGGCGGCGTCGAGTTCCTGCTCCAGATGGGCGAACAGATTGACCAGCTTGTCCTTGTCGGCCGGCGGCGCCTCGCCCCAGCCGGGCTCCGGCACGGCGCCGGCCTGGAACCACTCATGGGCGATCAGCAGCACCGCCTGCGCCAGGTTGAGCGAGGCGAAGGCCGGGTTGAGCGGCACCGTGACGATGGTGTCGGCGAAGGTCAGATCGTCGTTCTGCAGGCCGGACCGCTCGCCGCCGAACAGCAGGCCGACCGCCTCGCCGCGCGCCGCCTGGGCGCGCATCGCCGCCGCCGCTTCGCGCGGGACCAGCACCGGCTTGACGATGTCGCGCGGCCGGGCGGTGGTGGCGTAGAGATGGGCGAGACCGGCGATCGCCTCAGCCAGGCGGTCGAATACGCGGGCGGCGTCGAGCACGGAATCGGCACCGGCGGCGCGGGGATGGGCCTGCGGGTTCGGCCAGCCGTCGCGGGGCCGGACGAGGCGCAGATCGGTCAGCCCGCAATTCAGCATCGCCCGGGCGACGGCGCCGATGTTCTCGCCGAGCTGCGGCTCGACCAGGATCACCGCCGGCCAGCCGAGCGCCGCGGCCGCCTGCTTGGTCTTGTCGGTGCCGGCCAAGTCAGCGCGCCTCTTGGCGGACAGTGCGATGGCCGATAGTCCGC
>JABDIP010000149.1 GCA_013003675.1 Inquilinus sp. | reverse complement strand
CAGGAAGCCGATGATGAAGATGAGGAAGACCGCCGGGCCGTCGCCGCTGTCGTTCTCCGCCAGCGCCAGTCCGCAGCTCTCGCATCGCTCGACCAGGGTGAGATAGCCGGCGTAGAGACGGCCGCGGCCGCAGCGCGGGCAGCGACCGGCGAGCGCCGTGCGCAGCATTGCCGCCGGGCCGATTGTGTCGGTCGTCACCGGGCGGCGGCCGCCGTCCGTGCCGCCGGCGTCAATGCGCCGCGGCGGCGCTGCCCCACCACCAATAGACGCAGGTGAACAGGAACAGCCAGACGACGTCGACGAAGTGCCAGTACCAGGCCGCCGCCTCGAAGCCGAAATGGCTGTCGGCGGTGAAATGCCCCTTCACCGTGCGCACCCAGCAGACCGCCAGGAAGATGGTGCCGATCAGCACGTGGAAGCCGTGGAAGCCCGTCGCCATGTAGAAGGTCGAGGGGTAGATGCCGTCGGTGAAGGCGAATCCCGCATGGGCGTATTCGTAGAGCTGGATCCCGGTGAAGGCGGCACCGAGCAGCACGGTGATGCCGAGCCAGCGCGCCGCCCGACGGTTGTCTCCCTCCTGCAGCGCGTGGTGCGCCTCGGTCACCGTGCCGCCGGACAGCAGCAGCACCATGGTCATCAAGAGCGGCAGCGGGAACCACGGGATGGTCTCGATGCTCGGCGGCGGCCAGGTGAATTCGATGGCCGCCGTCGGGAACAGGCTGGCGTCGAAATAGGCCCAGAAGAACGCGACGAAGAACATCACCTCCGAGGCGATGAACAGCAGCATGCCGTAGCGCAGGCCGAGAGTGACGACGGCGGTGTGCGCCTTCTGCACCACCGCCTCCAGCACCACGTCGCGCCACCAGCCGAACATCACCGCCAGCACGCCGAGCGCGCCCAGCACGAGCCAGAGATAGGTGCCGCCATGGAAATAGACGACCGCGCCCGCCGCCATCACGCCGGCGGCGATCGACCCCAGCAACGGCCAGGGGCTCGGCTCGACCAGATGGTAGGGGTGGGGCATTCCGGCCTGCGGCCCGCCGGGCTGCGGGGCGTTCGGTGCGGTCGCGTCGCTCATGCTCGTCTCAAGCTTTCTCGCTTCAGCGGAAGGCGGCGCCGAAGGCAGGCGCCGCCGCGGCCAGGGCCGGCACGGCGCCATCGGCGGCGGCCTGCCCGTCGGTGTTGTAGGTCTCCCCCTCGCCCTCGTCCAGCCCCTCGGGAACGGCGCGGAAGAAGGTATAGGAGAGGGTGATCGACCGTACCTCGTCGAGTCCCGGATCGTCGGCGAGCGCCGGATCGACGAAGAACGACACCGGCATGTCGACCCGCTCGCCGGCCGCCAGGGTCTGCCGGTCGAAGCAGAAGCAGTGGATCTTGTTGAAATAGGCGCCGGCCTTGGCGGGCGTGACGTTGAACACCGCCATGCCGGTGATCGGCCGGTCGGCGGTGTTGTGCGCCTCGTAGAAGGCGATCCCCTGCTCGCCGACGCGCAGTTCGATCTCGCGCTGGGCGGGACGGAATCGCCACGGCAGATCCGGGTCGGTGTTGGCGGCGAAGCGCACCCGGATGGTGCGGTCCAGTATCGTCGTCGGCGCCGCACTCGCCACCCGGGTAGTGCCGCCATAGCCGGTGACGCTGCAGAACAGATCGTAGAGCGGCACCGCCGCGAAGCTGAGGCCGACCATCGCCAGCACCACCGCCGACAGCCCCAGGGCGGTCATGGTGTTGCGCCGCCGCCGGTCCATCACGCGCCGCCCATGCGGACGACCGAGACGACATAGACCAGCACGACGAAGCCGAGCAGCGCCGCCAGCATGGCGAGGTTCCTGCCACGCAGCCGGCGCTGGCTTTCCGGGTCGCGGGGGTCGCTCATCTCAGGCGGTCCGATCGACGATCAACAGGCCGAACACGGCGAACAGGTAGAAGATCGAATAGCCGAACATCAGCCGCGCCGCGCGATGGCCGGTCGCCGCCCCGTCCTCGCGCCAGACCTTCAGCGCGCAGGCCAGGAACAGCAGGCCGAGGGTCGCCGCACCGGCGCCATAGACCGGCCCGGCGATACCGATCCAATAGGGCAGCACGGCCAGCGGCAGCAGCAGCACGGTGTAGACCAGCATCTGCAGCTTGGTGTGCCGCTCGCCGGCCACTACCGGCAGCATCGGCACCCCGGCGCGGGCATAGTCGTCGTTGCGGTAGAGCGCCAGCGCCCAGAAATGCGGCGGCGTCCACATGAAGATGAGGGCGAACAGGGCGAGCGCGCCGAGGCCGATATCGCCGGTCACCGCCGCCCAGCCGATCACCGGCGGAAAAGCGCCGGCGGCGCCGCCGATCACGATGTTCTGCGGCGTCCGCCGCTTCAGCCAGACGGTATAGACGAAGACATAGAACAGCACGCTGAGCGCCAGCACCGCCGCCGCCGTCCAGTTGACCGCGAGGCCCATCATCCCGGCCGCCGCGCCAGACAGCACGACGCCGAAGGCCAGCGCCGCCTCCGGCCGCATGCGACCACCCGGGATCGGCCGCTGGCGGGTGCGCGCCATCACCAGATCGATATCGCGGTCGTACCACATGTTGATCGCCGCGGCGCCGCCGGCCGCCACCGCGACGCAGAGGATAGCGGTCGCCGCCAGCACCGGGTGCAGCGCGCCGGGCGCGGCGAGCAACCCGGCGAAGGCGGAGAACACCACCAGGGTCATCACCCTCGGCTTCAACAGCGCCACGAAATCGTGCCACGTGGCGGTCGACCCCGCCTCGGCGGAAGTGGCTGTCGTTTCCAGGGTCAGATCGGTCATCGACATTCCCGTGTCGCCGCCGGCGGCTACTTGAAGCGCGGCAGGGTCTCGAACTGGTGGAAGGGCGGCGGCGAGGCCAACGACCACTCCAGCGTCGTCGCCCCCTCGCCCCAGTAGTTCTCGGCCACCCGGCGCCCGGCGAGGATCGTGTAGAGGGCGATCACGACGAACATGGCCGCCGCGAACATCGAAATGTAGGCGCCGAAAGACGACACCACATTCCACCCGGTATAGGCGTCCGGATAGTCGGGGATGCGGCGCGGCATGCCGGCCAGGCCGAGGAAATGCTGCGGGAAGAACAGCAGATTGACGCCGACGAAGGTGACCCAGAAATGGATCTTGCCCCACATCTCCGGATACTGCCGGCCCGACATCTTGCCGATCCAGTAGTACCAGCCGGCGAACAGGGCGAACACCGCGCCGAGGCTCAGCACATAGTGGAAATGCGCGACGACGTAGTAAGTGTCGTGCAGCCCGACATCCATGCCGCCATTGGCCAGCACAACGCCGGTGACGCCACCGACGGTGAACAGAAAGATGAAGCCGACCGCCCACAGCATCGGCGTCTTGAACTCGATGGAGCCGCCCCACATGGTGGCGATCCAGCTGAAGATCTTGATGCCGGTCGGCACCGCGATGATCATCGTCGCGGCGGTGAAATAGGCCCGCACGTCGACGTCCATGCCGACCGTGTACATGTGGTGCGCCCAGACGATGAAGCCGACGAAGCCGATCGCGATCATCGCGTAGCCCATGCCGAGATAGCCGAACACCGGCTTGCGAGAGAAGGTCGAGACGACCTGGCTGATGATGCCGAAGCCCGGCAGGATCATGATGTAGACTTCGGGGTGGCCGAAGAACCAGAACAGGTGCTGGTAGAGGATCGGGCTGCCGCCCCCGGCCGCGTCGAAGAAGGTGGTGCCGAAATTGCGGTCGGTCAGCAGCATGGTGATCGCGCCGCCCAATACCGGGATCGCCAGCAGCAGCAGGAAGGCGGTGATCAGGATCGACCACACGAACAGCGGCATCTTGTGCAGTGTTAGCCCCGGCGCGCGCATGTTGAAGATGGTGGTGATGAAATTCACCGCGCCGAGCACCGAGGAGGCGCCGGCCAAATGCAGCGAGAAGATCGCCAGATCGACCGACGGCCCGCTATGGCCCAGCGCCGAGGATAGCGGCGGATAGACCGTCCAGCCGGTGCCCGCGCCCGGCCCGATAAGGGCGGAGGCGACCAGCAGCGACAGCGACGGCACCAGCAGCCAGAACGAGATGTTGTTCAGCCGCGGGAAGGCCATGTCCGGCGCGCCGATCATCAACGGCACGAACCAGTTGCCGAAACCGCCGATCATCGCCGGCATGACCATGAAGAACACCATGATGAAGCCGTGCGCGGTGATCCAGACGTTCCATTGCTGGCCGTCCGCCGCCCATTGCAGGCCGGGTGCCGCCAGTTCCAGCCGCATCATCAGCGAGAACAAGCCGCCGACGATGCCGGCGACGACGGCAAAGAACAGATAGAGCGTGCCGATGTCCTTGTGGTTGGTCGAGAACAACCACCGCTTCACGAATCCCGGCTTGTGGTCGTGGTGCCCCTCGGCATGCGCCGCGCTGTGCTCACTCATGATGGACCGTCCTCGAAACTAGTCTGTTCACTGCCCGGCGCGGGCGATTCGGCTGGCATCCCCGGCGGATGCCGGATCGTAGTCGCGGGTCAACAGGACCGGCGGCTCGGCCAATTCGCGGCCGGCGACCTGTTGCTCGACCCAATCGTCGAAGGCGGCCCGGCTGACCGCCCGGATCTCGATCGGCATGTAGCCGTGACCGGTGCCGCACAGCTCGGAACACATGCCGTAATAGGTCCCCGGCTCGGTGATCCGGGTCCAGGTGTGGTTCGTCTGGCCCGGCACAGCGTCGGTCTTCAGTCCCAGATTGGGAATCGCGAAGGAATGCAGCACGTCGCCGGCGGTGACCAGAATCTCGATATCGGTGTCGACCGGCAGGACGATCGGATTGTCGACCGACAAGAGGCGGAGTTGATCGGGCTGAAGATTCTCATCCTCGACCAGGAAGCTGGAGTATTCCTCGATCTGCTGATCGGGATACTCATAGCCCCAATACCATTGGTAGCCGCGGACCACGAGGGTCATCTCCGGCTCCTCGACCCGATCCATGAAATAGAGCAGGCGGAAGGACGGGATCGCGATCACCACCAGGATGATCACCGGCACCACCGTCCACACCACCTCGATCAGGGTGTTGTGCGCGTTGCGCGACGGGGTCGGGTTGGCCTTGGCGTTGAATTTGACGATCACGACCAGCAGCAGCACCGTGACCAGGGCGACGATACCGCCGGTGATCCAGAGCAGCAGGTTGTGGAAACTGGTGAGCTGCTCCATCACCGGCGACGCCGGCTCGCGCAGGTTCATCGCCCAGTCCTGCGGACCGCCCGCCGCGAGCGCGACCCCCGGCACCGCCAACAGCAGCAGCCCGGCGACCGACGCCAACCTCGTCACCCTCATCGTCATCCTTCCCCGTCATCGGCAGGCGGCCCGAATCCGCGGCATTGTGCGCGGCGAGGCCGATTTATTCGATTTGCCTTATACAGACTTGCCCCCGGCCCGAGAAGCCCCAACAAGGCTGCGATCGATCACCGAAGCAAGGCCACCCCGGCATCGACGTCGACACCACCGGCAACCGCGAACCTACAACGCCGACCGGCGCTCGAACAACCGCGGAACCGCCCGTCCCGTCCAGGCGTCGCGGCATCCGGTCGGGATATTTAGGTCGCCGAGCCCGATGGGAAAGACGACCGGGCGCCGAAATCGTTGGCCGCTATACCAGCGGATCGCCAACGTCGCCCGGCGAGCCGGGTCCCACACGCTGAAACGGGCCGCCCTATCCGCTTCAGTCCTGCAGCACATAGACGCCCGGCGCGTCGCAATGCGGGAAGTAGCCCTTGTCGGGGGCGCCCATGCCCGGCGCATCGACCCGCGCCGTCGAGCGCTCAGCCAGCCAAGCCAGCCATTCCGGCCACCAGGAGCCTTCGCTGTGCGGCGTTTCGGCCTGCCATGTATCCGGGTCGACATAACGCTCACCCGCCCGATTGGTCGCGACCTGATAGTTCCGGCGCGGATGGCCCGGTTCGCTGACGATGCCTGCGTTGTGACCTCCCGAGGTAAGCATGAAGGTCACATCCGCATCGGTCAGCAGGCGGATCTTGTAGACCGACCGCCACGGCGCGACGTGGTCCGTCTGCGTGCCGACGGCGAAGATGGGAATTCGGATGTCGCGCAACGCGATGGCCTTGCCTTCGACCGCGTACCGGCCCCGCGACAATCGGTTTTCCAGGAAGAGCGAGCGCAGGTATTCGGAGTGCATCCGGTAGGGCATGCGGGTCAGATCGGCGTTCCAGGCCATGAGGTCGTTCATGTCCCGGCGCTCGCCGAGCAGGTAGTCATGCACCAGACGCGACCAGATCAGATCGTTGGACCGTAGGATCTGAAAGGCGCCGGCCATCTGATACCCGTCCAAGAACCCCTGGTCCCACATCATGTTTTCCAGTAAGGCGACCTCGCTTTCCCGGATGAAGAGCATCAGCTCGCCGGCCTCGGTGAAATCGACCTGGGTGGCGAAAGTCGTCATGGTCGCCAAGCGGTCATCGCCGTCTCGGGCCATGGCGGCCGCCGCAATCGACAGCAACGTCCCCCCGAGGCAGTAGCCGACCGCGTGGACCTTGCGATCGGGAACAACCGTCGAGACGGCGTCGAGGGCATCCATGACGCCAAGCCGGCGATAATCCTCCATCCCGAGGTCGCGGTCCTCGGAGGCCGGGTTGCGCCACGAGACCATGAATACCGTATGGCCTTGGTCGACCAGGTATTTGACCAGGGAGTTGTGCGGCGAAAGATCCAGAATGTAGTACTTCATGATCCAGGCTGGCACGATGAGGACGGGCTCCGGAAACACCCCATCCGTCGTTGGCGCGTACTGGATCAGTTCGATCAAGTGGTTGCGATAGACGACCTTGCCGGGCGTAACAGCCACGTCCCGGCCGACTTGGTAGTCGTCCGCGCCGACCGGCTTCTTGCCGGCAACCACCCTTTGCCAGTCCTCAACGAAGTTTTGAGCGCCTTGGATGAGGTTCATCCCGCCCTGTTTCAAGGTCGCCTCGAGAATATCGGGATTGGTCGAAATGAAATTGGACGGGGCATAGTGATCGAGCATTTGCCGCGCCATGAATGATATCGCCCGCTCATCCTCATCCGAGAGGCCGTCGACCTCGGTGGTCGCGTTGTGCCACCACTGCTGCGTCAACAGGAAAGACTGGTAGATCAGGTTGTAAGGCCATTGGCGCCATGCTTCTCCCGAGAACCTCCGGTCCTGTGGCAGCGGCTCGATGCACGGCGTCGTCTCGCGGTCCGCCGCCGCCTGCCACGCATAAAGCATGAGACGCGCGAGCTTCCGGCTGGTCTTCTCGGCCAGTTCCAGATGTTTCCCCGGAGATAGGGCCAGATGCGCGAGCCAGTCGAAATAGAGGCTGGCGAGCCCGGCCGGCGTCATCCCACCTGTCAGCCGCGCCAGGTTCGCCTTGAAGGCGCGGTCCATGGCGTGCGCCGTATAGTGGCCGGGCGGCGGCCGGGCGGCGGACACCGCCGGCGCGGACACGGACGCGGGGCGCCTGGATTTCCCGGGTCGGCGACCGGCACTCCCCTCAGCGGGTGTCGACCTGCTGGCGACCGTCCCCCGGGACTCCGCCACCGGTTCCCGGGCGATACGCGGCAGCGGAACCTCGGCGCACGGGTTCCTGTCGCGGCTTCCCACTCGTCTGTCCTTTACCGGCATTCTGGTCTTCTCCGCACCTCAAATGGGCCATGGGGTCAGGTCTTGAACTGTGA
>JABDIP010000129.1 GCA_013003675.1 Inquilinus sp. | reverse complement strand
GCCAAGATCGTCGAGACCCTCGATGAGATGCAGCAGATGGCCGAGGCGACCCTGGCCTTCGCCCGCGAGGAGGCGACCCGCGAGGACAGCCGCACCGTCGACGTCACGGCGCTGGTCGACAGCCTGTGCCAGGACCTGGCCGAGCTGGGGCTGGCAGTGACGTTCGCCGGCGACGAGCGGGCGACTCTCGCCTGCCGGCCGGTGGCGCTGAAGCGGGCGCTGCGCAACCTGATCGAGAACGCCGTCGCCTATGGCGAGGCAGCGGCCGTGCGCCTGGAAGCGGCGGCGGACGAGGTGCGCATCGTGATCGAGGATCGCGGCCCCGGCATTCCGCACGGCGACCGCGACCGGGTCTTCGCCCCGTTCGTCCGGCTGGAGGAATCGCGCAGCAAGGACACCGGCGGCATCGGCCTCGGCATGGCCATCGCCCGCTCCATCGTCCGCGGCCATGGCGGAGACATCGATTTGGAGAGACGCGCGGAAGGTGGCCTGCGCGTGATTGTCCGGTTGCCGAAATCGGGATAGGGCAACTTGTCGGTGGCCCGGCTCTAAAGCTGACCTTCGATTGGGAAGAGGCTCAGGAAGTTGGCGGCGAAGCGCTGCCAGACGCTGGCGTGAGGCTCGTAGTCGAATACCTCCGGCTCGCCATCGACCAGACCGTGCCACAGAAGCGTCTCGGTGCCGCTGTCGTCCCGGACCAGCTCGAGGCGGAAGGCAACCTGCTCGATCCGCTCGTCGAATTCCCGGGACATGTCGCCGGCCAGTTCAGGGGAGTCCACCACAAACCCGATCTCGGTGTTGAAATCGATAGCCCGCGGGTCGAGGTTGAGCGATCCGATGAAAACCGACTTGCGATCGAACACGAAGGACTTGGCGTGAAGACTGGCCTTTGTCGATCCGCCGCCTCTCACTATCCGCCGCTGTTCGTTTAGCAGTTCGCTGTTCAACTCGTATATCTCGACGCCGGCGCGGAGCAGTGGCTTGCGTGACTTGAGATAGCCGGCGTGGACGATGAGCACGTCGTTCGAGGCCAGCGAATTCGTCAGGAGCCGGACACGGACGCCCCGTTCGCTGAGCGCGCTCAGGTTCACTACGCCTTGCTCGCCCGGCACGAAGTACGGCGAGAAGATGATCAGCTCCTCGCGCACCGTCTGAAGCAGGGGACGCAGCTGACCGGAGAGGTGGCGCTCGGATGATCCGATCTCCTCGAGGAGCTTTTCAGGCGGGTCGTAGGCGACCCAACCGTCGCCCCAATAGTAGTCCACCGCACGATTTCGTATCGCATTCGCGAGGCCCGAGTTTCGCAGCGCGAGCAGATAGTCGGAGTCAGCCTGCGATTCGACAAAGTCGGTCAGCCAAGCTCGCGCCTTTTCGACTTCCTGCTCGGTCGGCAGGCGCGTCGCCAGCACCGAGGCCGGATAGGCGAGTTCGCTGTTCCAGTACTCGTCAAACGCCGTCGACACCTGCTCGACCACCGGGCCGATCGCCATGGCGTCGAGATCGGCGAACTCAAGGGCGGGATCGGCCGCGAAATACTCGTCACCGATATTGCGTCCGCCAAGGATCGCGACCTGATTGTCGACGGTGAACGACTTGCTGTGCATGCGTCGTCCGACTTCGCTGAAGCGGGTGACGAATTGTCCGGCGCGGCCCACATTGCGCGCGAACGGATTGAACATCCGGACCTCCATGTTCGGATGACTGTCCGCCGCCAGCAGGGCGAGTTCCTTGTCGGCGATATCCATGTCGTCGACCAGCAAACGCACGCGGACTCCGCGATCGGCCGCCCTCAGGAGCCGATCGACGAAGAGCCTGCCGGTGAGATCCCTGTTCAGGATGTAGTACTGCGCGTCGATGCTGCGTTCGGCCGTGTCGGCGAGAACGGCACGCGCGACAAATGCGTCGTGTCCATTGCCGAGAAGGTGGAAGCCGGACTCTCCCGGATGGCCTCGACTTTTCTCCAGGCTCGCCGCGGCGAGAGCGGTGTTGTCGGTGTCCGTGAAAACATACGATACCGGCCGATCGAAACCCTCGGGCAGGGAGGCGCAGGCGCCCAAAAGCAGGACGGCGGAAAGCGCCAGCTGTGGAGCAAATCGGCTGCGGCCGATCATCGTCCTGTTCCCCTGTCCCATCTCGACCCACCCGTCACGCCACGACACCGGTGACATGGGCGTGTAACGAGAGTCGCCGCCACCCGCCTGGCCTCGAACATGCGAAGCTACATTCCCTGAACTTGCCTGGGTCGGTCGCCCCTGACTGCCGTTCAGGCCTGGCAGTATGGCGGGACGACAGTCTCATTCCACCCTGAAACTCCCCACTATGTCCCGCCAAGGCCAATCAAATCCCCCAATCTTCTCGCGAATTCAATGAGCCAACGGCGCTAGTCCCGGCTCGAGCGGTTGACGGATGAACCCTCCGTCGAAGGCTGAGTGAGGTCAAACGGAGGGCGTCGCCCGGCGGATGTTTGCCGGCCAGAGTCGGAAGGACGATAGTGGCAGGCTCCGACGCGCGGGCCCGCCGCGCGGCAACTCACCCGGCGTTCTGGCGCCCGCCGACCTATCCCTTCCGAAGAGAGGCAATGCGCCGGCGCTCTTGCCACGAAGCATCGCGACGCACCGATGACCATCATCCTCGACATCATCCTGCCGGTATTCGGCCTGGTCCTGCTCGGCTATGGCGCGGCGAAGGCGAAGTTCTTCGACGACGACGCGATCCGCGGGCTGTCGCTGTTCGTCTTCAACTTCGCCATCCCGGTCATGCTGTTCCGCACCCTGGCGCAGACCGTGCTGCCGGAGAGCCTGGAATGGGGCTTCCTGCTGTCCTATTACCTCGGCGCCTTCGCGGTGTGCGGCCTCGGCATGGCGAGCGCCGGGCTGTTGTTCGGCCGGCCGCTTGAGGCGCAGGGCGCGGCGGCGCTGACCGCCGGCTATTCCAACACGGTGCTGCTCGGCATCCCGCTGATCCTGACCGCGTTCGGCGATGCCGCGGGTCTGCCTGTATTCCTGCTGGTCGCCTTCCACAGCCTGCTGCTGTTGCCGGCGGCGACGGCGGTGATCGAGGCCGGGCGCGGGCGGGCGGAAGGGCTGAAGCGGCTGCCGCTGGTAACGGCGACCGGCATGGCGAAGAACCCGATCTTCGTCGGGCTGATGGCGGGGCTGGCCTTCAACCTGCTCGGCCTCGGCATTCCAGGTCCGGTAGACGCGGTGGCCGAGACCCTGGGGCGGGCGGCGCTGCCCTGCGCCACCTTTGCCATGGGGGCGTCGCTGGCCCGCTACCGGGTCGCCGGCAGCCTTGCGGAATCGGCGGTGCTGATCGGGCTGAAGATGTTGGTCCACCCGGCGCTGGTGTGGCTGCTGGCAACCCAGGTGTTCGCCGTCGACCCGCTCTGGGCATCGGTCGCCGTCGTGATGGCGGCGTTGCCGACCGGCGTCAACGCCTATCTGTTCGCCCAGCGCTACGGCGTCGGCATCCCGCAGGCGGCGACCGCGGTGCTGGTGTCGACCGGCCTGTCGCTCGGCACCTTGTCGGTGCTGCTCTTCCTGATCGGGCCGCAATAGGGCCGCCCGCGTTGACGGCGTGCGCGGAGGGCGGCTATAGAGCCGACACAATGTTGGCGTCGATTGGCAAGAAACG
>JABDIP010000128.1 GCA_013003675.1 Inquilinus sp. | reverse complement strand
GGCGCGTCCATGATGTCGGAAACCTGAACCCGCTCGCCGGCGCCAAGGAGGGCGGCGTCCAATTTCTCCACATTGCCGACCACGCGGTCTACCTCGGGCATGGCGGCGAAGCGGTCCGGATCGACCTGGGCGGCGCAGCCGGTCACGACGATGCGGGCTTCGGGGTTGTCGCGGCGCGCGCGGCGGATGGCCTGGCGGGCCTGGCGCTCGGCCTCGGCGGTGACGGCGCAGGTGTTGACGACGACCAGATCGTCCAGCCCGGCCCGCCGGGCATGGCCGCGCATCACCTCGCTCTCGAAGGTGTTGAGCCGGCAGCCGAAGGTGACGATTTCCGGCCCCTCGGGGCGGGGTTCGGCCTCGGCCGTGCTGCTGATGGCGGTCTTCGACATGCGCGCGGTTATAGGCAGGGCGTCGCCGGCTGTCCATCGCGGGCCGGCGGCGCGACGACGGCGATCAGGAAGCGGGCTCGCGCCCGGCCCCGTGCCGCTCCGGCACGGCGTCGAATTGGCCGATCGCCTTGTCGAACTTCTCGCGGCAGCCCGGATTGCAGAAGCCGACGACGCGGCCCCGGTAGGTCGTCAGCGAATCCGCCGCCACCGGCTTTCCCGACCAGGGGCAGGTCTCGTTGATGCAGTCGGCGAGATCGAGAACGGTCATCAGCGATCCTTTGCGTCGGCTCGGCCTATCCGGAACCCGGCCCGTCACCGGGCGGGCTAGTCGGCCGCTCGGGCGGACAGCAGCGCGTCGTCCAGCGTGCCGGTGAAGCTGGTGGCGACCGGGCCGGTCATCAGTACGTGGCCGTCCTCACGCCATTCGATGATCAGCGGGCCGCCGTCGAGCAGCACCTCGACCCGGCGGCCGGTCAGGCCGCGGCGATAGGCGGCGACGGCGGCGGCGCAGGCGCCGGAGCCGCAGGCCTGGGTGTTGCCGGCGCCGCGCTCCCAGACCCGCATGCGGATCCGGTCCGCACCGGCCGGGCTGACAAATTCGATATTGGCGCGGGCGGGGAAGAAGGCGTGCGCCTCCAGCACCGGTCCGACGACGGTGAGCGGCACCGCCTCGGCGTCTTCGACGAAAAAGACCGCGTGCGGGTTGCCGATATTGACGCCGACCGGGTCGGCGAGGCCGCCGATGGCGACCGGCATATGCAGCGTGTCGCAAGGCTCGGCGACCGGGATCTCGCGCCAATCGAGCCGGGCCGGGCCCATATCGACGGTGATCGCGCCGTCTGCGGCCGTGCAAGGCAGCACGCCGGCGACGGTCTCGATGGCGACCGCATCGCTGCCGTGCTCGGCCATCAGCAGGCTGGCGACGCAGCGCGTGGCGTTGCCGCAGGCTTCCGCCTCGCCACCGTCGGGGTTGCGGATGCGCATGAAGGCATCAGCGCCGTTCGCCGCCGGCTCCAGCACGATAAGCTGGTCGCAGCCGACACCGCGCCGCCGGTCGGCGATGGCGCGCGCGGCGGCCACCGACAGGTCGAGCGGCGCGGAGCGGGCGTCGATGACGACAAAGTCGTTGCCGAGCCCGTGCATCTTGCGGAAGGCGACGGTCATGATAGCGGGTTATATGGCGAGGCCGCGGCGCGAGTCCAATGCGCCGGTTCGATGCCGCGGGCGCGGTGCGCGGCGGTGCGGATGCGGTCGGGCGGCCGATCCCGGGCCGCGCGGTCGAACCCTATTTCAGCGCGTCGGTCAGGTCGGCGTTCACCAGGCGGCAGCCCGTGAGCCGGGCACCGCGCAGATCGGCGCCGGTGAGGATGGCGCCGGTCAGGTCGGCACCGTGCAACTCGGCCCCGGAAAGGTCGGCATTGGCGAGCCGGGCCTCCCGCAGATCGGCGTCGGTCAGATCGGCGCCGGCCATCCGCGCGCGCAACAACGACGTGCGTTTCTTGCCGGCCTGGCCGTCATGGATGCGCAACGGAGAGAGCCGGGCCTTGACGAGCCGGGCGCCGGCCAGGGTGGCGCGCTCCAGGCTGGCGCCGCGCAGATCGGTGCCGCACAGCGTGGCGTCCGTCAGGTCGGCGAAGGCGAGGTCGGCCATCGCCAGGATGCTGCCGTCGAGGTCGGCGCCGGCCAGGGCGGCGCCGGACAGCAGCGCGGTCGACAGGTCGCGCCGGGCGAGGTCGTGGGCGGAAAGGTCGACCCCCGCCAGATCGGCCCGCTCGCCGCTGTGGCCCATGCTGGCGACCCATTCGTCATGGGCGTCGAGGATCGCCGCCAGGGCGCGCGGCAGATCGGCGGCCGGCCGCGGCAGCACGGCGCCGTCGGCGCGGGCGGCGGCGCGAAGGGTGGCGTCGATCTTGGCGCCGAGCAGATTGGCGTCGCGCAGGATGGCGCCGGAGACGTTGGTCGCGCCGAGATCGGCGCCGCGCAGATCGACCCCGCTCAGATCGGCGCCGGCGAGATCGGCGTGGCGCAGGTCGCAGCCGGCCAGGATCGACCGGGTGAGGTCGGCGCGGGGAAGCCGGGCGCCGCGCAGCGCGGCATCGGTCAGGTCGGTGCGGAGCACCGCCGCCCGCGCCAGCCGGGCGCCGGAGAAATCGGCGCCGCGGGCCTCCGCCTCGGTCAGCTCGGTGACGTTAACGTCCAGGCTCATCGGGGCCAGCCCGTCGCTGTCGCCGGGCATCACCAACACGCCGTCGCGGAGATCGCACTCGATCAGGTTGGCGCCGGAGAGCAGCACCCGGTGCATCGCGCTACCGCGCAGATCGGCGTAGGACAGCTCGGCGCCGGAGAGGTCGGCATCGGTCAGGTCGCAGCCATAGAGGTTGCCGTGGGTGAGCTTGGCGCCGGCCAGCCGGGCGCGATTGAGGCGGCTGCCGGAGAGGTCGGCATCGGTCAGGTCGCGGTCGACGAAGTCGAGTTCGGAGAGGTCGCAGAGTCGCAGGCTGGCCTTGGCACCCCCGCGCCGCGCCAGGAACAGCGCGTGGTCGCGTAGCACCGCGTCGAGGTCGGGCTGTTCGAGCCGGCGGCGGAACCGATTGACGGCGTCAAATCCAGTCGCGAGGTTCAAAAGACTAGAACCAGTCTAAAAAGTTGAGTGGGGTGGCTCATTACTAAGGTTAATCACGAATAACTAACACCGACTGAATATTCGCGTATTTGGTGCGCTCCATCGGCGATCTGCGCGTGTCGGCGCCGTTGACAAGCCGCGGGCCTCTGCCTATTTTCCGCGCGCTCACGCTATGCAGGGGCAGAAAGAACCGCGCCCATGGGTGCCCGCCAGTCCGCGAGTCTCGCGCACTGGCGCTTTCGCCGTTTGGCCGATGACGGCCGGCGCGGTGGCCGTTGAGGACGAGGGACCACGAGCAGGTTCGAGGGGCTGAGCGGCCGCTTCGGCGACATCTTCGACCGGCTGCGCAAGCGCGGCGCGCTCGGCGAGGCGGACGTCTCCGCCGCGCTGCGCGAGGTGCGCGTGGCGCTGCTGGAGGCCGACGTTGCGCTGCCGGTGGTGAAGTCCTTCATCGACGGGATCAAGGCCCGCGCCGTTGGCGCCGAGGTGCTGCGCTCGGTGACCCCGGGTCAGCAGGTCATCAAGATCGTCCATGACGGGCTGGTCGAGATGCTCGCCGGCGAGGAAGGCGAAGGCGCCGCCGAGTTGAACCTGGTGGCGGTGCCGCCGGTCCCGATCCTGATGGTCGGCCTGCAAGGCTCCGGCAAGACGACCAGCACCGCGAAGATCGCCCTGCGCCTCACCAATCGGGACAAGAAGAAGGTCCTGATGGCGTCGCTGGACGTGCGGCGCCCGGCGGCCCAGGAGCAGCTCAAGGCGCTCGGCGAGCAGACCGGCGTCGCGACGCTGCCGATCATTGCCGGCCAGCCGCCGGTGGAGATCGCCCGCCGGGCCATGGACCGCGGCCGGCTGGAAGGTTTCGACGTCGTTCTGCTCGACACCGCCGGGCGGCTGGCCATCGATGACGAGCTGATGGCCGAGGCGGCGGCGGTGCGCGACGCCGTGCACCCTGTGGAGACCTTGCTGGTCGCCGATGCGATGACCGGCCAGGACGCGGTCGCGGTGGCGCGCGGCTTCCACGAGAAGGTCGGCGTCACCGGCATCGTGATGACGCGGGTCGACGGCGACAGCCGCGGTGGTGCTGCGCTGTCGATGCGTGCGGCGACCGGCCGGCCGATCAAGCTGATAGGCGTCGGCGAGAAGCTCGACGCGCTGGAGGTGTTCCATCCGGACCGCATCGCCGGCCGCATCCTCGGCATGGGCGACGTGGTCGGACTGGTCGAGAAGGCGGCCGAGACCATCGAGCAGGATGAGGCCGAGAAGCTCGCCCGCAAGATGCAGAAGGGCAATTTCGACCTCGATGACATGGCCATGCAGTTCCGCCAGATGCGCAAGATGGGCGGCATGTCGGGGCTGCTCGGCCTGCTGCCGGGTGTCGGCAAGATCAAGGATCAGTTGAAGGGCGCCAATGTCGACGACGGCATGCTCAAGCGGCAGGAGGCGATCATCCAGTCGATGACCGGGCGCGAGCGGCGCAATCCCAAGCTGATCCACGCCTCGCGCAAGCGGCGCATCGCCGCCGGCTCGGGCACCTCGGTGCAGGACGTCAACAAGCTGCTGAAACAGTTTCAGCAGATGACCGGCGTGATGAAGCGGATGAAGAAACTCGGCGGCAAGGGGCTGATGCGCGGCGGCATGCCCGGCCTTCCGCCCGGCATGATGCCACCCGGAGGGCTGCCGCCGGGAGGGCTGAAATGATCGACCATATCTCGCTGGGCGTGTCGAATCTGGCGCGGTCCCGGGCTTTTTACGACATCGTGCTGGCCACCCTCGGCCAACGCCGGGTGATGAACATCAACGACGACCCGAACTACGCCGCCTCGGGCTACGGCTCGGCGGAGACCGAACCGCAGTTCTGGATCGGCTGCGGCAAGGGCGAGGTCACGGCGCCGGTGCCGCCGGAGGGCCAGCACATCGCCTTCGGTGCGGCCGACCGCCGCTCGGTCGACGATTTTTACGACGCCGCGCTGGCGGCCGGCGCCAAGGACAATGGCCGCCCCGGCCTGCGCCAGGAGTATCACCCGAATTACTACGCCGGCTTCGTCATCGACCCGGACGGCTATCACCTGGAGGCGGTCTGCCACAAACCGGCCTGACGGCCGGCGCCCGGCGCGCCTAACGAAATGAAGAGCAAGACAGAGAACACAAGAAAGGTCAGGAACAAGACATGTCCGTGAAGATCAGACTGGCGCGCGGCGGTGCCAAGAAGCGCCCCTTCTATCGCATCGTCGCCGCCGATTCCCGCACCCCGCGCGACGGCCGCTTCATCGAGAAGCTGGGCACCTATGACCCGATGTTGGCCAAGGACCACCCGAGCCGCCTGACGCTGAACGCCGAGCGCATCAAATACTGGCTGTCGGTCGGCGCGCAGCCGACCGACCGGGTCGCCCGCTTCCTCGGCCAGGCGGAGCTGGCGCCGATGCCGGTGTACCGCGAGACGCCGAAGCAGTCGGCGCCGAAGGCGAAGGCCCAGGAGCGTCTGCGCGAGGCCAAGGAGGCTGCGGAGAAGCCGGCCGAGAAGCCGGCCGCCCCGCCGCCGGCACCGGAGCCCGCCGTCGAGGAACCTGGCGCTGAGGAGGCGGGCGTCGAGGAGGCGGTCGGCGAGGAGGCCGCCGTCGAGGCGGCACCGGAGCCTGCCGCGGAGGCGCCGGCCGAGGAACCCGTCGCGGAAGCGGCTGCCGAAGAGCCTGCCGCTGAGGTTGCGGCCGAGGAAGTCGCAGCCGAGGCACCCGCCGAAGAGCCCGCCGCCGAGAGTGCGGCCGAGGAGGCCGCCGCAGAGGAACCGGCTGCCGAGGCTCCGGCTGAGGAACCTGTCGCCGAGGCACCCGCCGAGGAGCCCGCCGCCGAGGAAGTCGCGGCCGAGGCGCCCGCCGAGGAGCCGGCTGTCGTGGCGGC
>JABDIP010000099.1 GCA_013003675.1 Inquilinus sp. | reverse complement strand
GAGTTGAAGCAGGCGATCACCGACGAGATCCTCGACCAGGTCGAACAAACCGGCTGAGCGCGCCCGCCGCCCTTGCAGCCGGCCGGCGGCGTGTCCATTGCTTAATCCAGATCAAGGGATCGACGGCGATACCGCCTAGAATGGATCGCACCGCCCGGGCCGGCGGGCCGGCACGAGGCTGGCCGCCCAGGTCCGGCGGGCAACCGACGAAAGGCACGGATCGTGAAACCGCTGCCCAAATGGCTTCCCTACGCGCTGGTCGCGGCGCTGCTGCTGGCGATAATGATTTTCAGCGCCCAGACCGTGCCGCCGCAGGGCATCGAGGAGATTCCGTACAGCACCTTCAAGCGCAAGGTGGTCGACGGCGAAGTCTCCCAGGTGACGATCCGCGGCGACGAGGCGGTCGCCACGCTGCGCCGGACCGGGTCGGCCGGCGACGCCGAAGAGCGGGTCGCCACGCGGCTGCCGCCGATCGGCGACCCGGCGCTGTTGCCGGCGCTCGAGCAGCACGGCGTGGAGATCACCAATTTGCCGGCCGAGGACGACGGCACCGCCGGGCTGTTTCGCGGGCTCCTGCCGTGGCTGATCCTGATCGGCGTCTATTGGTGGATGTGGAACCGCTTCTTCCGCAACGTGACCGGCCGGTTCGGTGGCCGCGACGCCAGCGATTTCCTGACCGGCTCCGCCCGCAAGGAGGAAAAGATCGGCCAGCGCGTCACCTTCGACGACGTCGCCGGGCAGGACAACGCCAAGCGCGAAGTGGCGGAACTGGTCGCCTTCCTCCGCGACCCGGCGCGCTATAGCCGACTGGGCGCGGAGGCGCCGCGCGGCGTGTTGCTGGTCGGACCGCCGGGAACCGGCAAGACGCTGTTGGCCCGCGCCCTGGCCGGCGAGGCGGGGGTGCCGTTCTTCCACATCTCGGCGTCCGAGTTCATCGAGATGTTCGTCGGCGTCGGCGCCAGCCGTGTCCGCAAGATGTTCGACGAGGCCAAGCGGCGGGCGCCGGCAATTATCTTCATCGACGAACTCGACAGCGTCGGCCGGGTGCGCGGCGCCGGGCTCGGCGGCGGCCACGACGAGCGCGAGCAGACGCTGAACCAGATTCTGGCCGAGATGGACGGCTTCTCCGGCCACGAGGCGGTGATCGTTCTGGCCGCCACGAACCGGCCCGACGTGCTCGACCCGGCGCTGTTGCGGCCCGGCCGCTTCGATCGTCACGTCACACTGGAATTGCCGGACCGCAAGGGGCGCGAGGCGGTCCTCAAGGTCCACTCCCGGCGCGTACCCCTGGCGGCCGATGTCGATCTCGGGCTGGTCGCCGCCGGCACGCCCGGCTTTTCCGGCGCCGATCTGAAGAACGTCGTCAACGAGGCGGCGATGGCGGCGGCCCGTGAGGGCGCCGAGGCGGTGACCATGCGCCATTTCGACGAGATGCGCGACAAGGTGATGATGGGCTCGGTCCGCACCCTGGCGATCCAGCCGGAGGAACGCCACCGCCTGGCGATCCACGAGGCGGGACACACGCTGGTCGCCCATCACGTGCCGGATGCCGACCCGATCTACAAGGTCACCATCATCCCGCGCGGCCGCAGCCTCGGAGGCACCCACCAATTGCCGGAGGAAGAGCGCCACACCTTGCCGGAATCCTACCTGAAGGCGCGACTGGCGGTGATGCTCGGCGGCCGCACGGCGGAGAAGGAGTTGCTGGGCACGGTCAGCTCCGGCGCCGACGAGGACATCCGCCAGGCGACCCAGCTCGCCCGCGCCATGGTTGCCCGATGGGGCATGGCCGATGAGATCGGGCCGGTCGATCTGCGGCAGAGCGACGAGCATCCCTTCCTCGGCCGCGAATTCGCCCAGCCGCGCCGCTTCAGCGAGACGACGGCGCACGAGGTCGATCAGGCGACTGCCCGGATGCTGCGCGAGGCGGAAGACGTGGCGACGGCAATCGTCGCCGGGCACCGCCAGCAGATCCAGGCCCTGGTCGCCGCTCTGAAGGAACACGAAACCCTGGACCGCGACGCCATCGCCAAGTGCCTCGGCAAGCCGCGCGCGCGCCGTCGAAGCGGGAAAGAGGCGGCGGCATGAGTCGGGCACCCGTGCCGGCCGACGGCTACCACCCCGCGTCTTGGAGCTGATCTGTGGTCTGGATGAAATGGTTGCCCTGGCGGTTCGCGGTCAGCCGGCTGGCCCGCCGCCACGGCTTTCTCGATCCGGTCGCCCTGATGGCGCGGCTGCGCGGCTTCACCCAGCCCTCGGAGGTGGCCGAGCCGATCGAGCTGCTGCGCGCCGGCGTCGTGATGCACGCCCGCGGCCTGATCAACAGCCGGGTGATCCAGCACAATCTGGACTGGGTTTGGCCGTTTTGGGTGGAGCGCCAATTCGACCCGGGCGACGTCTCCTTCGTGCCGCGCGCCTTCTCGATCACCCATATCAACCTGACCCAGCGCAACTGGACGGCGGTCGGCCTGCCCGACTGCCCGGAACTGCCGATCGTCGACCCGCGCGGCCTTGTGACGCCGCTCTATGACGGCTGGTCGCTGGACGGCTGGATTCGCGCCGATGATGGCAGCGAGCTGCTGGCCTCGCGCACCGCCGACGCCCGGCAGGTGCTCGACCTGGCGGACGGAGTCGCCGTACGCACCGATTGCGCCGAGGGCGGGTTGGCGCTGTCGATGACGGCCCGGGCGGAGCGCGATGCGGAGGGCCGGGTCCATTGCCGGGTCGATTATCGAGCGACCGCCGACCGCCCGGCGGCCGCCATCGTCTCGCTGCGGCCATACAACCCGGAGGGGATCAGCTTCGTGCACCGGGTCGACCTGTCCGCGGACCGGCGGGTTTGGACGGTCGATGGAGACGAGGCCGCCCGGTTCGACCCGCCGGTCGAGCGCCACCACATCTCCGACTACCGCGCCGGCGATGTGCACATCCATCTGCGTGACCTGGACGACCAGAGCACCGGAAGCTGCGACCTGGGAATGGCAACAGCGGCGGCGATGTTCCGGCTGGAGCCCGGCCGCGAGCGGCGGATCACCGTGCGGACGAAATTGACCGCTGCCGCCACCCAGGCCCACGAGGCGGGGGATTGGCCCGCGGCGCTGACGGGACATTGCGAAGCACGGCTGCCCGACGCGCAATTCCAGTTCCTCTACGACGCGGCGATCCACACCCTGGTGCTGCACGCGTGGAACGATGTCGTGCCCGGGCCGTTCACCTACAAACGGTTCTGGTTCCGCGACGCCGCCTTCATCGTCAACGGCCTGCTGGCCGCGAACCTGATCGGGCGCGCCGAACGGGCGATCGACCGCTTCCCCGAGCGGCAGACCCATGCCGGCTATTTCCACTCGCAGGACGGCGAGTGGGATTCCAACGGCCAGGCGCTGTGGATCATGCAGCGGTATTGCGCGTTGACCGGAACCGCGCCCAAGGAGTCCTGGGTGCGGCCGATCCGAAGGGCCGCGCGCTGGATCGGCCGCAAGCGGCTGTCGGACGCGTTGCCGGCGCGGCATGCCGGATTGCTGCCCGCCGGCTTCAGCGCCGAGCATCTCGGGCCGAACGACTTCTACTACTGGGACGATTTCTGGGGTGTGGCCGGGCTCGACTCCGCCGCTGTGCTCCTACGCGCGGCCGGCGATGCCGAGGCGGCGGAGACGCTGAAGCACGATTCTGCGGCGTTCGCGGCGGCTATCGATCGCAGCCTCTCCGCGGATGGCGAGCGACTGGGGCGCGCGGCCCTCCCCGCTTCGCCATACCGCCGGCTGGATGCCGGCGCGGTGGGGTCGATCGTCTGCGGCTATCCGCTGCAGCAGGTGGCGCCGACCGACGCGCGGCTGATGGCAACCATCGAGTTCCTGCTCGACTCCTGCTTCGTCGATGGCGGGTTCTTCCAGGACATGACCCATTCGGGGATCAACGCCTATCTGACCCTGCACGTGGCCCAGATCCTGATGCGCGCCGACGACCCGCGTGCCTTCGACCTGTTGCGCACCGTGGCCCGCCTCGCCTCGCCGACCGGCCAATGGCCGGAGGCGATCCACCCCGGCACCGGCGGTGGCTGCATGGGCGACGGCCAACATGTCTGGGCGGCGGCGGAATGGGTGCTGGCCATCCGCAACGCCTTCCTGCGGGAGGAGGCCGACGGCCGACTGGTGATCGCCGCCGGACTGCCGGCGGCATGGCTGGCGCCGGGCGAGCCGTTGCGCATTGGCCCGGCACCAACCACCTATGGCACGGTGTCGCTGTCTATCGAACCGGGAGAAGACAGGATCACGGTGACCTGGCAGGCCCGTTGGCATGGGCAACCGCCGGTCCTGGACATCCGGCTGGCCGGCCACGTGCCGCTGCGGGCCGATGCCGAAACCGGCCGGGTCACCGTGGATCGCGCCGACGCGCCATGAATATCCTGATGATGACGAATACCTACTCGCCGCATGTCGGCGGAGTGGCCCGCTCTGTCGAGCGTTTCGCGGCCGCCTATCGCCGCCGCGGCCACGAGGTGCTGGTCGTCGCCCCGGAATTCGAGGACATGCCGCGTGGCGAGACCGGCGTTCTGCGCATTCCCGCCATCCAGAATTTCAACGGCAGCGACTTCTCTGTCGTGCTGCCGGTGTCGCTGCTGCTGGTCTCAGCCTTGGACCGGTTCCGGCCCGACATCGTCCATGCCCATCACCCGTTCCTGATCGGTGCGACCGCCGTCCGCGTGGCGAGCAGCCGCGGCCTGCCCCTGGTGTTCACCCACCACACGCTCTATGAGCGCTATACCCACTATGTTCCCGGCGACTCGCCGGCGCTGCAGCGTTTCGTGATCGACCTGTCGACCAGCTACGCCAATCTGTGCGATCAGATCTTCGCGCCCAGCCGGACCATCGCCGACCTGCTGCGGCGCCGGGGCGTCACCGCCCCGATCAGCGAGGTGCCGACCGGCCTCGACCTCGCTGCCTTCCACGGCGGCGACGGGACGCGGTTTCGCACCCGGTACGACATCCCGGCGGACGCCTTCCTGGTCGGCCACATCGGCCGCCTGGCACCGGAAAAGAACCTCGCCTTCCTGGCCCGGGCGGTTGTCCGGTTTCTGCGCGCAACGCCAACCGCCCGGTTCGCCGTGGTCGGCGGCGGCCCCTCGGAAGCGGCGATCCGTGCCATCTTTGCGGCGGCTGGCCTGGCCGACCGGCTGGTCCTGACCGGCACCCTGACCGGCGACGCGCTGGTCGACGCCTATCGGGCGATGGATGTCTTCGCCTTCGCCTCGCAGAGCGAGACCCAGGGCATGGTGTTGACCGAGGCGATGGCCTGCGGCGTGCCGGTGGTGGCGGTCGACGCGCCGGGCGTGCGCGAGGTGGTCCGCGACGGCGAAAACGGCCGGCTCTTGCCGGTCGAGGACGAGGCGGTGTTCTCGGCCGCCCTGGCCGATCTGGCCGGGCGCGACACCGCCGCCCTCGAAGCGATGCAACGGTCTGCCGAAAAGACGGCGGAAGCGTTCGCCATCGACCGTTGCGCCGATCTGGCGCTCGGCCTCTACCGGCAATGCCTGGACCGCGAGGTCCAGCAACAGCGCCGGGACGAGACGCCGTGGGAGCGCGCCATGCGGCTGATCACCGCCGAGTGGGAACTGCTCAAGGGCGTGGCCGGGGCGACCGGGGCGGCGCTCGGCATCGAAGACACGCCGGAACAATGATCTATCGGGTCGAACGGGCCCTGCGCTGGGCGCGCCGGCTGTTCAGCCGCAGCGAATGGGCGATCCGCCTGCTCGGCTTGGCGGCGACGGACGAGCCGTCCACCGCCCCGGGGCTGGTGATGATCCAGATCGACGGCCTGTCGCGCGCCCAGTTCAACCGGGCCCTCGAGGCCGGCCGCCTGCCCTTTCTGCGCTCGCTGATCGACCGTGACCACTATGTCGACCGCGCCTTCTATTCCGGGCTGCCGTCGAGTACCCCGGCGGTGCAGGGGGAACTGTTCTACGGCGTCAAGGTCGCGGTTCCGGCATTCAGCTTTCGCGCGGAAAAGGACGGCGAAATCGTCCGCATGTGGGAACCGGCAACCGCCGACGCCGTCGAGCGGCGCCTGGGCGATCAGGGCACCGCGCTGCTGGCCGGCGGCAGTTCCTATTCGAACATCTATGCCGGCGGCGCGGCGGAGGCTCATTTCTGCCCGTCCCGGATGGGCTGGGGCGACCTGCTGCGCGGCGCCAACCCGTTGGCGGTAGCGGTCCTGGGGCTGGCCAACGCCTACAGCCTTGTCCGCGCCATGGCGTTGCTGGTCGTCGAGGCGGCGCTGGCACCGATCGACTTCGTCAAGGGATTCGTCGGCGGCTACAATTTGAGGCGCGAGCTGCGTTTCGTGCCGACCAGGGTGGGGATCTGCGTCCTGTTGCGCGAACTGGTCACCATCGGCGCCAAGATCGACGTCGCCCGTGGGCTGCCGATCGTCCATCTGAACCTGCTCGGCTATGACGAGCAGGCCCATCGCCGCGGCCCGGGTTCCGGCTTCGCGCATTGGGCGCTGAAAGGGATCGACGACGCCGTATCGCGGATCTGGCGCGCCGCGAAACGCTCGAAACGGCGCGACTACGAGGTATGGATCTATTCGGACCACGGCCAGGAGGCGTGCCAACCCTACGCCAGCGTCACCGGCCGCGATATCGAGACGACCGTCGCCGCGCTACTCCATGGACCGGCCGAGGCAACGCCGCCCGGCGGCGCCGGGCAGTATGGCGTGCAGTCGCACCGGATCCGCGTGCTGAGCGCCAACGACCGCTGGCAGCGATGGCTGCCCACCTATGGCGCCGCGCCGGTCGAAGCGGACCGGCTGGCGGAGGTGGCGGCGATGGGGCCGATCGCGCACCTCTATCTCCGGCGCACGGTCGTCCGCGAGGAATTGGTGGCGTTGGCGGAGCGGCTGGCCGCGGCGGAATCGGTTCCGTTGGTGCTTGCGCCGTCGGTCGCGGGGCAAGCCGATGCCTGGACCGCCGAGGGCCGGTTCACGCTGCCCGACGAGACCGCGTCGGTGATGGGCCGCGAGCATCCCCATCTGGCGTCGATTGGCGACGATCTGGTCGCGCTGGCGCATCATCCGCAAGCCGGCGACCTCATCCTGTGCGGCTGGCGGCACGGCAGCGGGCCGATCAGCTTTGCCGTCGAAAACGGCGCGCATGGCGGTGCCGGGCCGGAGGAGACCGCCGGCTTCGCCCTGCTGCCGGAAGACGCGCC
>JABDIP010000094.1 GCA_013003675.1 Inquilinus sp. | reverse complement strand
AACCGTGCCGAGTTCATTCCCCCGGACCGCCCCCCGCCGTCGGCCCCGCCAGATCGCCAAGCGACGTGAGCAACGGACCGAGGTGCTTCTCGTATTTCCGCCATTTGGCGACCGAGCTGCGATAGATCGGCTGCCTGACCTGGCGCACGCTAGCCGTGCGAACTTGTCGTTCTGCCTTATGAAACGAGAGGCAGGCGTCGTCCCAGGGAAGGCCGCAGTGATCGACCAACCGGCGGGCCTGGCCTTCGACGTCGCTGACCAGGTCCTCGTAGTTGACCTCCAGGATCCGCCCGGGTGGCAGGACCGTCCGCCAATGCTCCATCAGGCCTCGATAGGCACGATAGTAGCGACCGAGTTCAGCCAGATCGTAGGCAAAGCGATTGCCCTGCCTGAAGGGCTGCTGGAAGCAGGACAGGCACGTGTCGACAGGATCGCGATTGCAGTGGAGGATCCGCGCCTTCGGCAATGCCAGATGGATCATCCCCAACCGCAGACAATTGAACGGCATCTTGTCGGTGATCCTCATCGCGCCGGAATCGCGATTGCGCAGAATCTCCACGTACCTTTCACCGATCTGCCGACATAGCGCCGGTGTCAGCGATTCGGCTATCGCCGCCATCGATTTCGGTGGAGCCGTCGGATCGTCCAGGATGTTGAGCGCAATCGTGAAGTCGGAAAGCTCGCCGGCACCATGGACCATCGGGTGGCTTGCCAGGATCTGCTCGGTCAACGTCGTTCCCGAACGCGGCATGCCGACAATGAACACTGGCAGCTCTGAGTCGCAACCGGCGTTTTCGAACGCCCCGATCAACTCGCTGTTGAAGAATTCGGCTGTTTGATGAACCGATCGCTCTGCCGCATCGATATTGAACCGAATTGTCGAGCGCTTCTTGCGGTTGCCGGCCTCAAGCCAACGGAACGCCTCATCGTAGTCCCCAACGTCGTTGTATGCCTTGGCAAGGGAGAATTCCAGTGCGCCCCCGTCGGCGCCATTCGACCGACCGTGCTTCTCCGCAAGGGACTCTAGTAGCTCGAGAATCTCGCTGCCGCGCTCCACCTTCGTCATCGCCGCAAGCTGCCATACACCCGCCCAACCGCGCGGATCGGCCTCTTGTGCTCGCCGCGCCATCTCGGCGGCCTTCTGGAACTCCCCCTGTTGCACAAAGAAATCGCTCCGTCGCGCCAGCATCGCCGGCACATCGATGCCGGCGGCGATGGCTTGCTCACAAACAGAATGGGCCTCGTCCATTCGGTCCTGCCGCGCAAGACTATCCGCCAACGCGATGTGCAGAGACGACCGCGCCGGATCCAATGCTATGGCCTTGCGATAGTGTTCCAACGCTTCATGGTGGCGGCCTTGGAGGTCGAGCGCCCTTCCAAGACCTTCGTGCGCACGCGGATCGCCCGGTCGGCGGGCCAGAAGCGCCCGAAACGGCGCTTCCGCAAGCAGTCCACGATCCTGTTCCAGCAGCAGATTCCCGATAATCGCGTGAACCTCCAGATAGGTCGGGTCGGCGTCTAACGCCCGCTCGAAAGCAGCGAAACCGTCCTTCGTCCGGTCCTGCCGCCAAAGTAGAATTCCCAGTGCGGCATGGGCTCTGGCAAGGCCCGGATTCAGCGAGACCGCTTTCTCGAATGAAACGATGGCCTCATTCGGCCGGTCGAGTTCCTTCAGCACTTCGCCCAGGTTGGCGAAGCCATCGGCTAACTCGGGAGCCAGCTCGGTGACGCGTCGATAGGCCGCTTCCGCCTCCTCGAAGCGGCGCTCGGCCTTTAGCGCATTGCCCAATCCCATATGCGCCGCCACAAGGTCTGGCTTCAGCGCAGCGGCCCGGCCATAGGCCTCGGCTGCGCCGACAGTGTCGCCAAGGCCTTGGTATGCCGTTCCCAGGTCGAGGTGCACGACCGGCTCATTCGGCAGCACCTCCGCAGCGCGCTTCAGCCGCCGCGACGCCTCGTCGAGCGAGCCAGCGAGGCCGGCGATACTGCCAAGCAAATGCAGCGCGTAGCCGTCATTCGGTGCCGCCTTCAGCACCTGCTGCGCGATCGCCTTGGCCTCGGCGAGTCGCCCGGCACGCATGAGCCGGCGGCCTTCCACCAGTCTCGC
Organism: Inquilinus sp.; assembly: GCA_013003675.1. Lineage (GTDB taxonomy): Bacteria > Pseudomonadota > Alphaproteobacteria > DSM-16000 > Inquilinaceae > JABDIP01. The sequence continues at coordinate 1,776 of JABDIP010000094.1, read as the reverse complement.
CTGGGCGGCGCCCGGGGCCAGGATGCCGGCCGCCCCGCCCCGTCTGCTCACGGCCGCCTGCCGACGCTGCTTCCGGTTCATTCAATTGTCCCCGTATTGTCCGACGCCGCTGCCCGCACAGTGCGGGCTTGCGAGCCATTCGACTACACGCGACAATGACACCCCGCAACCGAAAGCATCACGCAGCCCGTTCCCTCGCCGTCCATGGTCACGATCGCTCGCTGGCGACCGGCCTCGCGGTCGACGCCGGTGGCGCGCCGCTGCCGATGTATACCCACCCGGCTATCAAGTACCTCACCAGGCTCGACTTCTCGCAGCACCGCATGCTCGGTTCAGGTACCGGGCGGAAAGCCTGGTGGTGGGTGGCGCAGGCGGGCCGGGTCACCGCATCTGAGCAGGACGACCATTGGGTCGCACGGCTGGAGCAGCTGGGCCCGACCAACGTCGTCTGCCTGTTCGCCGTGCCGGAGGGTATCGGTACCGGCATCGACTACCTCGCTGTAGTGCCGGAGCGTGGACGGTTGGACGTGTTGGCGCTCGACTGGCTGCAACATTACTATGGCGCCGCCGCACGTCGGCTGCTCGACCGCAGGGGTTTCGTGATCCTCGACAACGCCGTCCACTACACGGCCATCTGCGCCCTGCCGTGCGAGGCGGATTTCCCCCAGATCGATTTCGCCGGTTTTGTATTGTGCCATCGCGACGCCCAGGTCACCCCGCTATTCCTCGACCGCGTCCTCGCGGTGCCGCCGCGCAACCGCCAGCCGCATACCCCGATTGGCGGCAAGAGCACGATCTCCCCCTTCGACAAGCCACGCCGCATCGCCTTCCGCGACGGCAAGATGGTCATCTCCTGACTTCGGATCCCACTACCAGGACACCTAAGGCACCAATGCATCAAGAGGGTCGGACGGCGGCCGGGGCCGGAGCCCAAACGAACCGCGATCGCGATGGAAACCGAGTATCATTTCGCGACAAAGTCGCGACAACCAAACCTATGATCGAATGACCTGGGGAAACCAGGCCAGCGGCAGCGCCGGCCCTTTCCCTTAGTGCCATCGTGCCTTGGTGGTGATCCACTCTCCTGCCGCCGCCGGATGTCCTTGCACGGCCAGCGGTTTTCCGATTTATTCCCGGCCATGAGCCAGTCCAACCGCCGCGCAATGCCGCCGATCCGGGCGATCGCCGCCACGCTGATTACCGCTGCCGCCCTTTCCGCATGCGGCGGCGATGCCAAACCCGACATGGAAAACTTCCCAGTCAACGACCGTGAATCGCGCCAAGCCCAGCGCGACAGCCTGTTCGGCCCCGAGGGTCTGACCTTCTCGACCGCGCCGGAGCGTCCCGGCGAGCTCGGCGGCGGGGCCGGGATCGGGGTCAATAGCTTCCTGTGGCGGGCGACGCTGGACACGGTCACCTTCATGCCCGTCAGCGCCGCCGACCCGTTCGGCGGGGTGATCCTGACCGACTGGTACTCGCCGCCCGGCTCGCCCGGCGAGCGGTTCAAGGTCAATGTCTACATCCTCGACCGCCAACTCCGCGCCGACGGGCTCCGGGTCGCGGTGTTCCGGCAGGTGCGCGACGGCGCCGCCGGCTGGATCGACGCCCCGGTCGACCCGGCCACCGCGACGGCCCTGGAGGACACCATCCTCACCCGCGCCCGCGAGCTGCGCGTCACCGCCACCGCCGCCGCCGCGCGTTAGGGCGACGCCGCGCGGCATAGCGGCGGACCGTTTCTCCAGATTCATGGGTATCACGCACCGAACCCCCTCACCC
>JABDIP010000081.1 GCA_013003675.1 Inquilinus sp. | reverse complement strand
GAGCTGGAAGAACGGCAGGGCGAACACCGCCGGCGGCGCCATGCGGTTGGTCAGCAGCCAGAAGAACAGATGCTTGTCGCCGAGGAACCGATAGCGCGAGAAGGCATAGGCCGCCGGCAGCGCCGCGGTGACCGAGATCAGCGTGTTGATGACCACATAGGCCAGGGAATTCAGGTAGCCGGTGTACCAGGTCGGATCGGTGAAGATGGTGACGTAGTTCTCCAGCGTGAACTCGCGCGGGAACAGCGAGAAACCGCCGAGGATCTCGTTGGTCGTCTTGAACGACATGTTCAGCAGCCAATAGATCGGCAGCAACAGGAAGACGATGTAGAGGGTCGGCACGAGCCATTTCACCTGGCGCATCACGCCTCCTCGTTCCGCGTCATGACCGTGTAGAAGACCCAGCTCAGCAGCAGCACGATCAGGAAATAGATCAGCGACATCGCCGCCGCCCGGCCGAGGTCGAACTGGCCGAGCGCGATCTTCACCAGATCGATCGACAGGAAGGTCGTCGCGTTGCCGGGGCCGCCGCCGGTCAGCACGAACGGTTCGGTGTAGATCATGAAGCTGTCCATGAACCGCAGCAGGATGGCGATGGTCAGCACCCGCTTCATCTTCGGCAGCTGGATGCGGCTGAACACCGCCCAGCCCTTGGCGCCGTCGATCTTCGCCGCCTGATAATAGGCGTCGGGGATCGAGATCAGCCCGGCATAGGCCAGCAACACGACCAGCGAGGTCCAGTGCCAGACATCCATCAGGACCGTGGTGAACCACGCCGACACCGGCTGCTGGGTGAAATTGAAGTCGATGCCCATGCCATTGATGGCGCGGCCGAGCAGGCCGATATCGGGCAGGGCGAAGATGTTCCACATCGCGCCGACCACGTTCCACGGGATCAGCAGCGGCAGCGCCATCAACACCAGGCAGACCGAGACCCACGGTCCCTTGCGCGGCATGGCAAGCGCGATGGCGACGCCGAGCGGCACCTCGATCGCCAGGATGATGCCGGTGAACATGAGCTGGCGGATCAGGGCGTCACGAAAGCGGCTGGAATGGAGAATGTCCTCGTACCATTTGACGCCCTCGAAGAAGAACAGGTTGTTGCCGAACGTCTCCTGGACCGAATAGTTGACCACGGTCATCAGCGGGATCAGCGCGTTCAGCGCCACCAGCAGCACCACCGGCAGGACGAACAGCCAAGCCCTCTGATTGGTCTTCCTAGCCGCCATGCCGTTGCCTCATGTCACCATCCAGCCATCGGCGTAGACCTGCGTGTGCGCCGGATCGAAACTCAGGCACGCGCCATCGGCGGGCACCTCCTGGCCGTCCATCACCAGCAGCTTGATCGCCGACCCGGCGTGCCGCGTCTCGACCACCCGATAGCGCCCGGCGTCGCTGACCTTGACGATATCGACCGGCACCCCCGCCGGGGCGAAGCTGACGAATTCCGGCCGCACGCCGATCTCCAGCGCGGCCTCCGGTTGGACCGTCCCGACAGGGTGCTCGGTCCTGACCGGGTGGCCGCCGAATTGGGGCACGCCGTCGACGACGGTGCAGGGCAGCACGTTCATGCCCGGCGAGCCGATGAAGTGGCCGACGAAGGTGTGGCGCGGCCGCTCGAACAGTTCGACCGGCGTGCCGATCTGGACCACCGTGCCGTCATGCATCACCACGACCTGGTCGGCGAAGGTCAGCGCCTCTGTCTGGTCGTGCGTCACATAGATCATCGTGGCGCCGACCTCCTTGTGCAGTTCCTTCAGCTTGGAGCGAAGCTGCCATTTCAAATGCGGGTCGATCACCGTCAGCGGCTCGTCGAACATGATGACGTTGACGTCGGAGCGGACCAGGCCGCGGCCGAGGGAGATCTTCTGCTTGCCGTCGGCGGTCAGGCCGGATGCCCGGCGGCCCAGCGTCGCCTCGAGGTCGAGCATGGCCGCGATCTGGCGCACCCTTGTATCGACCAGCGCCTTTTCCATGCCTCGGTTTCGCAGCGGGAACGCCAGGTTCTCGTAGACCGTCATCGTGTCGTAGACGACCGGGAACTGGAACACCTGGGCGATGTTGCGGTGATCCGGCGGGTCGTCGGTGACATCGCGGTCGCCGAACCAGACGCGCCCCTCGCTCGGGATCAGCAGGCCGGAGATGATGTTGAGCAAGGTCGTCTTGCCGCAACCGGAGGGGCCGAGCAGCGCATAGGCGCCGCCATCGGCCCATTCGACGTCCATCCGCTTCAACGCCCAATCGGCTTCGCCGGCGGGGTCGGCGACATAGCTGTGGCGCAGGTCCTTCAGCGCGATCCTCGCCATCAGGGCGCTCCGCCGGTCATGCGTCGATCCGCCGGCCATCGGGATCGAAATACAGGCACTGGCTGGTGTCGATGAACAACTGCGCGGTTTCCCCCACCTCGAAGGGGTGGATGCCGAGCGACTGCGACACCCAGGTGCCGCCCTCGACGTCGAAATGGACGACGCTTTCCGAGCCGCTGAGCTCGGTCACCAGCACGCGTCCGGCGATCGGCACGGCGTCGTCGCGCGCCGCCCGGGGCCGGATGTGGTGCGGCCGGATGCC
>JABDIP010000078.1 GCA_013003675.1 Inquilinus sp. | reverse complement strand
GAAGACCGCCAGCGCCTCGACGATCAGCGCGCGGTGGTCCGCGACGCGATCGGCGATCCGGCCGCCTTCGAGAAGTGCTCGGCCCGCCACCGGCTGCGCTTCCTCGACAAGCTGTTGCGCACGCAGCGTTTCAAGCGCGCCCAGACCTACGAGCTGCAGTCGATGGGCATCGTGCTCGGCGACGCGTTGGCCGAGGCGCTCGACCTGAAATGGGCGATCGTGGAGGACCACCACGGTCGCGATCCCGCCCTGCTGCTGCCCGGCACGACGGTCCTGCTGTTCCCGCTGACGATGATCTCCAAGCGGCTCGAAGACAACCAGATGGTCGACATCGTCGCGCTGTTCACCGCGGTGCTCGACCAGTTCGAGGCGATCCGGGCCGAAGCCGTCTAGCACGGTCTTCGCAAAGGCCGCTCGGGGCCCAACTGCGGGGCTGACAGCCCGGCGAACTTGGCCGATGATGACGCGGCCGCCGCGCGCGGCAGTCCCATACCCGTGCCGCCGGAACCGCCGATGACCCAGCCGCAATCCCGCCGCGACCTCGACGTCTTCGATGAGCTGGTCGCCGTCGCCGACCGTGACGTCGCCGACATCGGCTGCGGCCGGGGCGGCCTGGTGCGCGCCCTTGTCGAGCGCGGGGCGCGGCCGACCGGCATCGAGTGCGGCAGCGCCGCGCTGGCGGCGGCCAAGGCGGCTGCGATCGGCGACGAGCGCTATCTGGAAGGCACCGCCCAGGCGCTGCCGCTGGCCGACGCTTCCCAGGATCTCGTGGTCTTCTTCAACAGCCTCCACCACGTGCCGGTCGCCGACCAGCCCGCGGCCCTGCGCGAGGCGGTGCGGGTGCTGCGGCCGGGCGGCCGTGCCTATGTGCTGGAGCCGCTGGCCGAGGGACCCTATTTCGAGATGGTGCGGCCGCTCAACGACGAGACGGAGGTGCGCGCCGCCGCCTATGCCGCCCTGAAGGCGGCCGGGGACTTCGCCGAACTCTCCGAGACGGTCTATGCGAACCGGTCGAATTCGCCGCCTTCGAGGATTTCCGCGACCGCTTCATCGCCGTCGATCCGTCGGTGCGCGGTCCTCTTTTCGCCGCCCGGGAACAGGTCATGGCGACCCGTTTCCTGCGCTACGCTGACCGCGAGGCCGGCGCCTACCGACTGCGCGAGCCGTCGCGCGTGAACCTGCTGGAGAAGCGATAGCGCATTCCGCCAGCGCCCCACCGACGGGCGCGGCAAAAAAAAGACCGGCCGGAACCGAGCGGTTCCGGCCGGAATGCCTCAAACCTGAACGGCTAGCGTTGCAGGTGCGAACCCCAATACTCGAAGTCGTCCTTCGAAATCGAGCGCGTCACCGTCGGGCGGGCGGCAAAGGTGGCCACTGCCGGCGGCTGCGGGAACAGCTCGGCCTGCTGGGAGTACACTGCGACCGAATGCGCGATGGCGTCGGCGAACTGGTCGAGCACCTCGTCGCTGTTGTTCTCGATCGTATCGCAGGACTGATGGTAGCACGGATCGTACGCCCTCCCCGCGGTACCGCCGTAAGTTTCCGCCTCCGCCACCGTCTTCACGCCCTCCGCGCCGGTGAACAGGCCGCCGGCCGGGATGCCGACATCGATGAACGGACCGTAGTCCGACCGGCCGCTGAACAGCGTCGGCTCGGACGCCAGGCCGCGGCCGGCGAGATAGTCGACGAACAACGCCTCGATGTCGCCGGAGCCGGACGGTCCGATCACTGGATTGCCCGACCCGTCGACGGTATCCGAGCCGTCGCCGTCATAGACGAAGCGGACGAAGTTCGGCGAGCCGACCATGTCGAAGTTGAGGTTCATCGCGATCTGCAAATACTCGTCGAAGGTCAGCGCGTCGACATAGGCCTCCGAGCCGAGCAGGCCGAACTCCTCCGCGCCCCACCAGGCGAACCGCACCCGGTTTTGCAGGCGGCCCTCGGCGTCATCGTCATCGTCATCGTCATCGCGACCGCCCGGGCCAAGCCGAATCGCCACCTCCAGGATTGCCGCCGAGCCGCTGCCGTTGTCGTTCACACCGGGTCCATCGCCGACCGAATCGAGATGGGCGCCGACTACGATGGTCTGATCGGGATTACCGTCCCTCGTCTCGGCGATCACGTTCTCGGTTTCGCGGGGATCGATTTCCGCGTCGACTTTCAGCCGCACTCTGGGGAGAGCGGCATTGTCGACAAGGAACGTGCCGATGTCATAGCTCGTGCCGATGACCGGGATGTTGACCGACGGTTCGCCAAGGGTGCCGCGGAAGGGGGCGGTGCGGCCGGGCCGACCCTCGTTGAAGATGATCACGCCGACTGCACCCGACGCCTCGGCATTCTGCGCCTTCAGCAGGAAGGTGCATGCCCCACGTTGGATCAGAGCGATGTTGCCAGCTACAAACCCGGTGAAATCGTCGATTTCGCAGCCACTTGTTGAACCGGGCGTGCCCATCTCATCCACGGGCAGCGGCGGGATGGTGACGTCGACCACTTGGATGCCGGCCGTCACGTCGCGCGAGCCTGAATACGTCATCGTGCCGAAGTCCTCGTTCGGCGCATAGCCGTTCGGGTCGCCACCGTCGATGCTCACGTCAAACGCCGGGAGGGAC
>JABDIP010000074.1 GCA_013003675.1 Inquilinus sp. | reverse complement strand
ATTCGGTGCCGGTGACGATCTTCGGTCCGCTGCGGGCGGCGATCTATGTCGGGCAGGCGTATATCGTGTTCAACTCGACCGAACATATCCGGGTGCTGACCCACCATTTCGATTCGTTGATTCGCGGCGCCGTCGTGCAGCCTACCGACGTGCCGGCCTATCTGCGTAATCTGAAGCGCGAGATCGGCTGACGCCAACAAGGGAAGGAAACGCCATGCGGCTGAAGGACAAGGTGGCGCTGGTGACCGGCGCCGGATCCGGATTCGGCGAGGGCATCGCCGAACTGTTCGCCCGCGAGGGGGCGCGGATCGTCGTCGTCGATTTGAATGCCGATGGCGGCCGGCGGGTCGCCGAGACGATCAATGCCGAGGCACCGGACCGGGCGGTCTTCGTCGAGGCCGACGTCGCCGACGGCTCCGATTCCGCGCGGATGGTGCGGACCGCGACCGACGCCTTCGGCGGGCTCGACGTTCTGGTCAACAACGCCGGCATCAGCCACGACAACAAGCCGGTGCTCGAGATCGGCGAGGACGAGTTCGACCGCGTCTTCGCGGTCAATGTGAAGGCGATCTTTCACGCCGTGCGCCACGCGGTGCCGGCGCTGGCGGCGCGCGGCGGCGGCTCGATCATCAACACCGCGTCGACCGCGGCGTTGCGGCCCCGGCCCGGCCTCGCCTGGTACAACGCCTCGAAGGGCGCGGTGGTAGTCGCCAGCAAGTCGCTGGCGGGCGAGCTGGCGCCGCAGAACATCCGCGTCAACGCGCTGTGCCCGGTGCTCGGCGACACGCCGCTGGCCGCCACCTTCATGGGCGGCGACAGCCCGGAACGCCGCGCGCAATTCGTCGCCACCATTCCGCTCGGCCGCATGAGTTCGGCCGCCGACGTGGCCGGAGCCGCGCTCTACCTCGCCAGCGACGAGGCTGCCTTCATCACCGGCGTGGCGCTGGAAATCGACGGCGGCCGCTGCGCCTAGGACGCTCTCAGCTCACGCGGAATCGGCACGGAAAATGCTCCGGGGCAATAGAAAACCGCCCGGCGGTCTCACGCCGGGCGATTGTTTCGAGTGCCGGTCCCGACGGGTGTCGCTACTCGCGGCCGCCGAGGAACATCAGCAGGAACTGGAACAGGTTGAGGAAGGTGATGTAGAGCGTGAGGGCGCCGAACACGGCGGTCACCGTCTGCACCTCCTGCCCCTGGCCGCCGACCCAGGAGATGTACTGGGTCTTCAGCCGCTGCGTGTCATAGGCGGTCAACCCGGCGAAGATCAGCACGCCGGCCGACGCGATGACGAACTGCATCATGCTGCTGGCGAAGAACATGTTCACCACCATCGCGATGATCAGCCCGAACAGCCCCATGATGAGGAAGCTGCCGAACCCGCTGAGGTCCTTCTTCGTCGTATAGCCGAAGAGGCTGAGCGCGGCGAAGGCACTGGCGGCGATGAAGAAGGTGCGGACCAGGCTCTCGCCGGTATAGACCACCATCAGGATCGACAGTCCGACGCCGTTGATGGCGACGAACGCCCAGTAGAAGCCTTGCGCCGTCCGCGCGCTGGGCGAGCGCATCATGAACATCGCGCCGAACAGCATCGCCAGCGGTGCCCACATGGCGATCATGCCAAGCCCGTTCAGCGACACCGGCTGGCCGCCCTGCATCACATAGAAGATGCCGGTCACCGCCGGCACGTTGGCCACCGCCCAGGCGACCAGGCCGCTGATCACCAGGCCCGTGGTCATGTAGTTGTAGACGCTGAGCAGGTAACGCCGCAGGCCGGCGTCGACGACGGCCCGGTCGGCGACGCGTCCGCCAGCGTAAGGCGCAGCGCGGTTTTGCGGATCGAATGCCATTGTGGCTCCTCGCCTGTAGATGGAACTGTTTTGCCGGCTTCATATTGGGTGAACAGACTGTCGCGTCAAGCCGAATCGAGCCTCGGCCTCGCCTTCGACGGGCGAATTCGCCGGCGCTGGATTCGCCTATTCGTTGCGCAGCAGCGGTGCAGCCTTCTGACCCAGGGCCCGCCAGGTGCCGAGAAAGCCGAAGGCGATGGTGATCCCGGCGCACAGCAGAGTGGTGCCGACCACCGCGCCGGGCAGGAAAACCCAATCGACCTCCATCACCCAGGTCAGCACCGCCCAGGCGGCGATCGTGCCGACCAGGGCGGCGATCGCCGCGGTGACCAGGCCGAGCAGCCCGTATTCGATGGCGAAGGCGCGCAGCACCGTGGCGCGGGTCGCCCCCAGCACCTTCAGCACCACCGAATCATAAACCCGGCGGCGGTGGCCGGCGGCGATCGCCCCGGCCAGCACCAGCGTGCCGGCGAACAGGGTGATGCCGGCGGTCGCCCGGACCGCGGTGCCGATCTTGCGCATGATGTCGTTCACGGTCTCCAGCGCCTCGCGGACCCGGACCGTGGTGACGTTGGGGAATTCCGTGGTGACCGCGCGCTGCACCGCCAGTTCCGCCTCCGGTGTCGCCTGCACGGTCGCCAGGAAGGTGTGCGGCGCGGCGTTGAGCGGCGTGGGCGAGAACACCAGGACGAAATTGATGCTCATGCTGCCCCAATCGATCTCCCGGATATTGGCGATTTCCGCCTCGAAAGTGCGGCCGAGCACGTTGACCGCCAGCCGGTCGCCGATGCCGATGGCGAAGGCGTCGGCGACGTCGCGGTAGATCGAGACCAGGGTCGGCCCGTCATAGTCGGCCGGCCACCAGGCGCCCTCGAGGATCTGATAGTCCGCCCGCGCCTCGGCGGAAAACGTCACGCCGCGATCGCCGCGCAGCACCCAGCCATGCTCCGGGTTGACCAGCGCCTCCTGGGCCGGCACCCCGTTGATCTGGGCGATGCGGCCGCGCAGCGAGGGCACGCGGTCGAGGCTTCCAGCGCCCGGCGTGTCGCCCATCAGCTCGGCGAAGGGCTGCATCTGCTCGCGCTGGATGTCGATGAAGAAGAAGGCCGGCGCCTCCTCCGGCAGGCTCTCGTTGATCTGCCGCGACATGTTGCCCTCGATCAGCGCGATGGCGACGAGAACCGTCAGGCCGAGCCCAAGCGACAGGACAACGCTGCCGGTCGGCGCGCCCGGCCGGCACAGATTGGCCAGGGCGAGGCGCGGGCCCGGCCGCCGCGGCCGGCGCAAGCGCCGGGCGCCGGCGACGACCAGGCTGGCGGCGGCGCGGAACACCAGGATCGTCGCCGCCGAACCGACGACGAACCACGCCGCGAACAGCTTCTCGTCGGCGGTGGCGATGGCCAGCGCGCCGAGGCCGGCGGCGCCTGCGGCCGTCGCTGCCACGAAGGCCGCCCTCGGCGACCGCCGGGTCGGCGCCACCACGTCGCGGAACAGATCGGCGGCGGAGATCTCGCGGGCCCGGGCCAACGGCCAGAGCGAAAAAGTGATCGCGGTCAGGATGCCGAATCCGGCGGCGACGATCAGCGCCATCGGATAGAGGCCGATCCGCGCGTCGACCGGCAGCAGGTCGGAGACGATGCGGTTGACGATCAACGGCGCCGTGGCGCCGATCGCCAAGCCGGCGGCGATGCCGATGACGGCCAGGATCAGGATCTGGGCGAAATAGGTCTGGAAGATCAGCCGGCCCGACGCGCCGAGCCCCTTCAGCGTGGCGATGGTCGGCAACCGGCCGTCGAGATAGGCCTTCACCGCGTTGCCGACGCCGACCCCGCCAACCCGGAGCGCGGTCAGCCCGACCAGCGTCAGGAACACCGTCAGCCGGCGCACCATGCGCTCAAGCGACGGGGCGGCATCGCTGAATTCGCGGATGCGCCAGCCGGCAGCGGGAAAACGGTCGCGCAGATCCTCGGCATAGGCGGCGACGTCGGTCCCGGGCGGCAGCCTGATCCGGGGGTGGTAGCTGATCTGGCTGCCC
>JABDIP010000057.1 GCA_013003675.1 Inquilinus sp. | reverse complement strand
GGCATCCTCGTCATCCAGGAAATCTTCGGCGTCAACAAGGTGATGCGCGATCTGTGCGACGGCTTCGCCGCCCAGGGCTATGTGGCCATCTGCCCGGACATCTTCTGGCGCCAGGAGCCGGGGATCGACATCACCGACCAGAGCGAGGAGGAATGGAACAAGGCCTTCTCGCTCTACCAGGGCTTCGACGAGGCGGCCGGCGTGCGCGATTTGATCGACAGCCTCGCCTTCCTGCGCGAACTGCCGAATTGCGCCGGCCGCGTCGGCACTGTCGGCTTCTGCCTCGGCGGCAAGCTGGCCTATCTGATGGCGACCCGCTCCGACGCCGATTGCTCGGTCGGCTTCTACGGGGTCGGCATCGAGAACGCCCTGGACGAGGCCGACGATATCAGCCGGCCGCTGATGCTGCACATCGCCGAAAAGGACCAGTTCTGTCCGCCCGAGGCGCAGAACAAGATCAAGTCGGTGCTGTCGGGTCACGCCACGGTGACGCTGCACAGCTATCCGAATGTCGACCACGCCTTCGCCCGCCAGGGCGGCGCCCATTTCGACCAGGCGGCGGCCGATCTGGCGAATGAGCGCACGGCGGCGTTCTTTGCGGAGAATTTGGCGGGGTAGCGGCGGCGTCAGGACCCTCTCCCAGAGGGAGAGGGCTTTTGGGGCGGCCGCGCTCGCCCGCTACTGGTTCATGCTCTGGAAGAAATCGTCGTTCGACTTCGACTGCTTGAGCTTCTCGGTCAGGAATTCCATGGCGTCGGAGACGCCCATCGGCATCAGGATGCGGCGCAGGACCCACATCTTCGACATGGTGGCCTTGTCGACCAGCAGCTCTTCCTTGCGGGTGCCCGACTTGCTGATGTCGATCGACGGGAAGGTGCGGCGGTCGGCGATCTTGCGGTCGAGCACGATCTCGGAATTGCCGGTGCCCTTGAACTCCTCGAAGATGACCTCGTCCATGCGGCTGCCGGTGTCGATCAGCGCGGTGGCGATGATGGTCAGGCTGCCGCCCTCCTCGATGTTGCGGGCGGCGCCGAAGAAGCGCTTGGGCCGTTGCAGGGCGTTGGCGTCGACGCCGCCGGTCAGCACCTTGCCGGAGGACGGCACTACCGTGTTGTAGGCGCGGGCGAGCCGGGTGATGCTGTCGAGCAGGATCACAACGTCCTTCTTGTGCTAGACCAGGCGCTTGGCCTTCTCGATCACCATCTCGGCGACCTGGACGTGGCGGGTCGCCGGCTCGTCGAAGGTCGAGGAGATCACCTCCCCCTTCACCGAGCGGTCCATGTCGGTCACCTCCTCCGGCCGCTCGTCGATCAAGAGGACGATCAGATAGGCCTCGGGGTGGTTGGCGGCGATCGAATGGGCGATGTTCTGCAGCATCACCGTCTTGCCGGTGCGCGGCGGCGCCACGATCAGCGCCCGCTGGCCCTTGCCGAGCGGCGCCACCAGATCGATGACCCGCGAGGTGTAGTCCTTCAGCTTGGGGTCGTCCATCTCCATCTTCAGCCGGTCGTCGGGATAGAGCGGCGTCAGATTGTCGAAATTGATGCGGTGGCGAACGCTGTCCGGGATGTCGAAATTCGTCGACTCGACCTTGGTCAGGGCGAAATAGCGCTCGCCGTCCTTCGGCGCGCGGATCTGTCCCTCGACCGTATCGCCGGTGCGTAGCGCGAAACGGCGGATCTGGTTCGGCGAGACGTAGATGTCATCCGGCCCCGGCAGGTAATTCGATTCCGGCGACCGGAGGAACCCGAAGCCGTCGGACAGCACCTCGAGCACGCCGGACCCGAAGATCGTCACGTCGTTCTCGGCAAGCTGTTTGAGGATCGCGAACATCATGTCCTGCTTGCGCAGGTTGCTCGCGTTCTCGATCTCCAGGTCTTCGGCGTACGCCAGCAGCTCAGCCGGCGTCTTCACTTTCAATTCTTGCAGGTGCATAGGGATGCCCAACTAGGGAAGCGGCGTTGCGTCCGAAAAAGCAAGACGCGCAAGGTGGGGGTTTGGGCCTGATCGGCCGCCAATTGGAATCTGGCGGCTTTGCAATGCGCACCCGGTGCGGCCGGTGCGCTTGGCCCTCAAGAAGGATAGATGGTTATCCAAAGCGGCGGCGCAAGTCAATCGACCGCCTTCAGGGTCCATCCGTAGCGGCCGAATGGCGGACCTCGGCTACCTGCAGCCTATCCCGGGACCCTTACCGCCCGGTTAACCGGACGTATTCTCGGGGCTTGATCGCATTCGCCGAAACTTGCCGACTTAAAGTCTCGCTAACGGCTCCTGTGCCCATATAGGCGGTCGCTGTCCACCGCCTGTCGCATCGGTCCCATGAAATCCTACGTCGTAGCCTGCTCGTCGTCGTTCCGTGACGCGGTGCTGGACCTTGCCCATCGGCGCGGTCTGACCGCAACCGATCTGGCGTTGAGCGTGATCGCCCTGATCGACCGGCCGACCATCGCCGGCCAGACCGACCCGGGCGGCCCGGCGCCCGGCGACCGCGAAACCGTCGAACTGAAAACCGGGCCCCGCAGGGGCCGGATACTGACCCGCAAGCCGCGGCTGCAGGTCCGGTTGCCGGCCGGGTTGCCGGCGGCGTCGATCCGCAAGGCGCTCACCTTCGCGCTCGCCCTCGACAAGGGCGCGCAGACCCTGGCCGTCGCCTCGCCGGAAGACGACCGCCGCCGCGACGGCGCCCTGGCGGCGCAGCGGGCCACCGTGGCGAAGACCCGGGAGGCGGTCGACGAGATCCGCGTGGCGATGCAGGTCATCGCCTTCGACCCCGCGATCGGCGCCGTGATGACCGCCGAGCAGGCCTACTACATCCTCGGCCTGCCGCCCGGCAAGCCGGTGACCATGGAGTCTGTGAAGACACGGTTCCGCCAGTTGTCGCGGGTCTATCACCCGGACCGGCCGACCGGCGACAGCGCCCGGATGGGCCTGTTGATCGACGCCGTCCGCTACCTGGAATCCCGCTTCACCCGGCGGCGCAGCGCCTGAACCGGACCGACGCGGCGGACGGTCAGAACGGCTTGACGATCACCAGCACGACGATGGCGATCATGAACAGCGTCGGCACCTCGTTGGCGATCCGGTAGAAAAGCGCGCCGCGCCGGTTGCGATCCTCGGCGAAGGCCCGCCGCCACGCGGCCATGACCATATGCGCCGCGGTCATCGCCACCAACAGCGCCAGCTTCGCGTGCATCCAGCCCTGCGCCAGCCAGGCCGGTTCGGCGGCCAACAGCGCCAGGCCGAACAGCCAGGACGCCAGCATCGCCGGCGTCATGATCGCCCTGAGCAGGCGCCGTTCCATCACCTTGAAGGTCTCCGATGCCTCCGATCCGGGCGCGGCGCCGCAATGATAGACGAACAGCCGCGGCAGGTAGAGCAGGCCGGCCATCCAGGCGATCACCGCGATCACGTGCAACGCCTTGAGCCAGAGATAGAGCGACCCATCGAGCATGACTTCCCCTACTCCCCGGCCGACACGGCCTGCGGACAGCGCCGCCAATCGGCCGGGCAGACGCGGCCGACCTCATGCGAGCAGAACGCCCGCCGTTTCGCCAGCGCCAGCCGGACCATCGCCGCCAGCCCGGCGATGAACCGCGGCGCGACGGAAACCGTCGGGACCCGCCCATAGAACGGCACCCCGGCCTCGGCCGCCAGTTCGCGATACTCGATGTCGAGCTCGACCAGGGTTTCCGAGTGTTCCGAGACGAAGGCGATCGGCGCCACCACCAGCGGCACCCGGTCGGCGCCGGCGCGGCGGATCTCGTCCTCGGTGGCGGGACCGATCCACTTCATCGGCCCGACGCGGCTCTGATAGGTGTTCAGCCAGTCGAGACCGTCGATCCCGAGCCGCTCGACGATCGCCAGGGCGGTTTGTTCGCACTGCCACTGATAGGGGTCGCCGTCCTTCACCACCGTTTCCGGCAGCCCGTGCGACGACAGCAGCAGACGCGGCCGGCCATGGGCGCTCGCGGCCGCAAGGGCGGCCCGGATGCCCTCGGCATAGGCGTCGACGAAGCCGTCCTCGCCCGGATAGCAGCACACCGTCCGGGTCGGCGCCGCAAGACCGGCGCTCTTCGCCGCCTCGTGCCAGACCCGCAGGGACGATCCGGTCGTCGTCGTCGAGAATTGCGGGTAGAGCGGCAACAGCACCACCTCGTCCGGCCCGAACGCCTTGACGGCGCGGGCCGCCGCGTCGCTCATCGGATGCCAGTAGCGCATGGCGATGAAGACCCGGACCTGGCCCAGATCGCCGAGCGCCGCCGTCAACGCCGCCGCCTGCGCCTCGGTATTGGGCAGGATCGGCGAGCCGCCGCCCAGCTCGGCGTAGATCTTTCCGGCTTCGACCGCCCGGCGCCGCGAGATCAGGCGCGCCAACAGATAGCGGAAGGGCCGCGGCACCCGGATTATCGACTCGTCGTTGAACAGGTTGAACAGGAACGGGCGCACCGAATCCGGCCCGTCCGGCCCGCCCAGATTGAACAGTACGACAGCGATCCGGCGTTCGACCGCCGCCTGCGCCCCACCCATGCCCCGCTCCCCTTCGGTCCCGGC
>JABDIP010000034.1 GCA_013003675.1 Inquilinus sp. | reverse complement strand
TCGCAGGCTGGTCGGGCGCTGACTCACAACATCGCTCTCCGCAATGGGAACCGGACCTGATTAGCAGATCGGCCGGCGCTGTCAATCGCCGCGCGCCGCCGGCCTCCGGAATCCCCTCGAAACCGCTGTCGCGACGGCCTATCCTGTCGGCACGGCTTGGCAACGGAGATGGGCGATGGACCGCGAGGAACTCAAGGCGACCCTGTCGCTCCTGCTCGACGACGTGGAAGGCGAGTGGGGCGACCGGCACGAAATCTTCCTGCGCATCCGCCAGACCCTCGACGCCATGCGCGCCATGGGCATGCCGCTGCCGGACGATCTGGTGCGGCTCGAGGACGAGTTGTCGGCCGAGTTCGACGCCGAAAACAAGAGTTAGCGCGGGCTGGCCTTGTCGCCCGCCGATCGCTCCTCGGCCTCGAGGGCGTCGGCGAGGCGGGCGGCGGCGCTGCCGGGGCGCAGCGGTTTCGCCTGGGCGTCGTGGGGCGCCCAGCCGGCCAGGTGGATGACCTGGAAGGTCGCGGCGATGCGGCCGTCGGCCTCCGCGTGCCGCTCGGCGTAGAGCCTCGCCGCCTCCGGCCATAGGGCGCGGGGCGGCGGCGCCGGGTTGCGCGCCGCCACCGCGTTGGTCTCGCCCATGCCGCGCAGGTCGGCGAACAGGCGAAAGGCGTCGTCATAGGTCACCGTGACCGGCTCGGCATCGGCGACCGGCAAGGCGAAGCCGGCCCGCTGCAGCAGCCCGGCGGCGTCGCGCAGATCGGCGAAGGGCGAGAGGCGGGGACTGGCGCCGCCGGAAACCGCAAGCTCCGCCTCGGTCAGCGCCACGCGCAGCTCGGCCAGGGTGCCGGCGCCGAGCAGGGCGGCCAGAAACAGCCCGTCCGGCTTCAGCGCCCGGCGGATCTGGACCAGCGCTCCCGGCAGATCGTTGACCCAGTGCAGCGACAGGTTGCTGACCACCAGGTCGAGCGACGCCTCGGCGATGGGCAGGAGCTCCTCGTCGGCGGCCAGGGCCGGCCGGCCATTGGCGGCGGCGCGGCGGGCCATGGCCGGGGAAAGGTCGCACTGGATCAGCGTTTCGATGCCGGACCGGTCTGCCAGGGCCGCGGCGACCTCGCCGCCATGGCAGCCGAGATCGAGCGCCAGCGGAAACCGTCGCGTCACGTCGTCGAGCCGCTCGCCGAGCGCGTCGGCGGTGTGGCGGAACAGGAAATCATGCGCCGGCAGTGTCGCGGCGGCGCGGTCGCGGCGGCGTCGCAGCAGGCGGCGGTCGAATACCAGAGGAGCGTCGGCGGACATGGCCGGTACTATAGGATCGTGGCGCGTCGGGGCCAGTCCCATGAACGGCTGCTGGCCCGCCATTGACTCGCGGCAGGCCGGTGGCAGCATGGCGGGATGGGCCGCTCCGCCACCCTTGCTGCCTTGCTGGAACGCGCCGGCCGCGCCGGCCTCGATGCGGTCCTGCCGCCGCGCTGCCTTTCCTGCGGCGCGGTGGTTGGCGGCGACGGCGCGCTCTGCCCGCCCTGCTGGACCCGGCTCGCCTTCGTCGGGCCGCCGCATTGCGTCTGCTGCGGGCTGCCTTTCCCATACGATGCCGGAGAGGAGCTGCGGTGCGGCGCCTGCATCCGCCGCCGGCCGGCCTTCGACCGGGCCCGCGCGGCCCTGGTCTACGACGGCGCCAGCCGGCCGCTGCTGCTCGGCTTCAAGCATGGCGACGAGACCCATGCCGCGGCGCCCTTCGCCCGCTGGATGGCCGGCGCCGCCGGGTCGCTGCTGACCGGTGCCGATCTGCTGGTGCCGGTGCCGCTGCACCGCTGGCGTCTGTTCCGGCGGCGATACAACCAGGCGGCGCTGCTGGCCCATGCGCTGGGCCGCGGCGCCGGCCGGCCGGTGGCGACCGACCTGCTGATCCGGCGCCGCCGCACGCCGAGCCAGGGCGGCCTCGGTCGGGTCGGGCGGGCGGCCAATGTCCGCGGCGCCTTTGCCGTGCCGCAGGCGGTCCGGGCCAGGATCGCCGGGCGCCGGCTGCTGCTGGTCGACGATGTGATGACCACCGGCGCCACCGTCGAGGCCTGCGCCCGTGCCCTGCGGCGGGCCGGGGCGGCGCACGTGGATGTGATCGTGCTGGCGCGGGTGGTGCCCGAGGCGGGGTAGCGCTGGCCGTGCCGGCCCGCCATATGGCATGGTCGACATCTCCAAGTGCACAGGATCATCGATGCCGGCGATCACCGTCTACACCACGCCCTTCTGCCCCTATTGCTTCATGGCCAAGCGGCTGCTCACCGACAGAGGCGTGGCATTCGAGGAAATCGACGTGATGATGCATCCCAAGCGCAGGGGAGAGATGGTCGGCCGCGCCGGTGGCCGGACCAGCGTCCCGCAGATCTTCATCGGCGACACCCATGTCGGCGGCTGCGACGACTTGATCGCGCTCGACGGCGCCGGCAAGCTCGACGCGCTGCTGCAACAGGAGGCCTGAACCATGGCCGCATCCCGCTTCGTCGCCGCCTGCGTGCAGGTGAATGCCGGCACCGAGATCGACGCCAACCTGGCGATCGCCGGAGACCTTGTGCGGCGGGCGCGGGATCGCGGCGCGGACTTCGTCGCCTTGCCGGAGAATGTGGCGGCGGTCGTGCTCGGCCGCCAGATGGTGTTGGAACGCGCCGAACCGGTCGACAGCCATCCCGGCATCCCGTTCTTCGCCGAACTGGCGCGGGAGACCGGGGCGACGCTGCTCGCCGGCTCGCTGTCGATCGCCCTGCCCGGCGGTACCCAGGCGGCGAACCGCAGCTTCCTGTTCGACCCGGCCGGGCAGGTCGTGGCGACCTACGACAAGATCCACATGTTCGACGTCGATCTGGCCGGCGGTGAATCCTACCGCGAGAGCGAGACCTTCCGCCCCGGCGAGCGGGCCGTGGTGGCGCCGACGCCCTGGGGCGGGCTCGGCATGACGATCTGCTACGACGTGCGCTTCGCCTATCTCTACCGGGCCCTGGCCCAGGCCGGGGCGGAGATCCTGTCGGTGCCGGCCGCCTTCACCCGGCAGACCGGCGAGGCCCATTGGCACCTGCTGCTGCGCGCCCGGGCGGTCGAGACCGGCTGCTTCGTCGTCGCGCCGGCGCAGACCGGCACCCATGATCGCGGCCGGCAGACCTTCGGCCATTCGCTGATCGTCGCCCCCTGGGGCGAAATCCTGGCCGATGCCGGGGAAGACGTCGGCATCGTCACCGCCGAGATCGACATGGCGCGGGTCCGGGAGGCGCGGGCCGCGGTGCCCGCCCTGCGCCACGACCGCGAATTCGCCTTGCCCCCGGCGCTGCGCCTGGCCGGCGAATAGCAGGGCTCAATCGCCGCGGGCGTTGCCGAACGGCAGCCGGCCGAACCCCTCGCGGAACGCCTCCAGGATGCTCCGCCGCCGCCCCCAGGCGGATTTGCCGGAAACCGTCTGCCAGCACAGCACGAACCCCGCCGAGCGCGGGATCTGCCAGACCGCGCGGCCGTCGCGGTGGCCGGTCCGCTTGCCGCGGCCGAAATCGAGAAACTGGCCGACCCGCGAGCGCAGCGTCGCCTTGCCGTCGGCGCGGCCGACATAGAGTACGATGGCGCCGGGCACCCAGCGCTCCTCGAGTTCGCCGGCCGGCTGTGTCGCGGCCAGGCCGCCGCCGGCCGGGCTGACCGGCAGGAACCGCGGCGGCTCGGCGCTTGCCTCGGCGAGCAGCAGATAGACGCCGCGCCGTTCGGGCACCGGCGCCAGACCGGCCTCGCGCAAGCTGCCGACGGATACGAAACCTTCGAAGCCCGCCGCGCGCAGGCTCTCCCGGCTGGTCGGATCGATCATTTCTCGAGGCGTTCCTGGCTGTGGTGTGTCATGGGGTCTCCCATCGGCCGGAAGCGGCGGAACGGAAGACGGCGTCGATCACCCGCATATTGGCGACGGCGTCCTCCAGCGGGATCGGTTGCGGCGCGTCTTCCAGCACCGCCCTGGAGAAGGCGTCCCCGGCCACCCGGTACTGGTCGCAGGTCGGGATCTCGACGGTCTCGATGCCCTCGCCGACCAGGGACGAGCCATCGTCGACGAAGATCCGGCAGGGACGGTCGTTGGGCGCGTTGAACGGAACCTCGATCTCGATATGCCCCTTTGTTCCGAAGAAGTGCATGCGCTGATAGGGCACCAATTGGGTCGAATAGACATAGCTGGCCTGGACGCCGGGGAAGTCGTAGACGGCGCTGCCCAGCCGGTCGATGCCCGAGACCGGGTCGCGGTCGATCGTCGCCACCACGCGGCTCGGCTCGGCCTCCAGCATGAAGCGCGCGGTGGTTGTCGGGTAGCAGCCGATGTCGAGCATGCCGCCGCCGCCGATATCGGCCTTGTTGCGGATGTTGTCCGGGTCGTCGTTGTAGTAGCTGAAGAACCCCTGGATGGCGCGGATCTCGCCGATCCGTCCCGATTGGAGGATCTCCTTGGCCTTCAGCCATTGCGGGTGCGCACGCACCATGAACGCCTCCTGGATGCGCACGCCGGTGCGGTCGCGCGCCGCCAGCAGGGGCACCGCCTCCTCGGCGGTCAGGGCGACCGGCTTCTCGCACAGCACATGCTTGCCGGCCTCCGCCGCCTTCACCGTCCAGGGCACGTGCAGATGGTTGGGCAGCGGGTTGTAGACCGCCTGGATATCCGGGTCGGCCAGAAGCTCCTCATAGGAGCCGTATGCCTTCGGGATGCCCAGCTTGGCCGCCCAGTCCCGCGCCGTGCCGAGGTCGCGCGAGGCGATCGCGTCGATGCGGCAGTGCTCGCCGCGCTGCATCGCCGGCAACACCTTTTCCCAACCGATCCGTGCCGTGCTCAACACGCCCCAGGACAGCTTCGTCATGTCGGCCATTCCCCCTCGGTTCTCCGGTTCGATGTCACGGTGCCGGCAGCGGCCGCGGCTGCGGATCGCCATCGAGCTCCGGCACCGGGACCAGATCGTTGACCGCCGCCAGGCGCTGGACGACCGCCGCCTTCGGGCTCGCCACCTCGCCATGTTCGTAGGCGATTACCTGCAGACGGCCCCGTGCCAGTTCGAGCAATTCGCCCGACCGGAGCAGGTAGGCCGGCGTCGACGGCCGTCCGAAACGGGCATTGCCCCGGGCGAATGTCTCGTAAAGCAAAAACCCGCCCGGTGCCACCGCGCCGCACAGCCGCGGCAGGAGCGGCCGGTGCAGGTAGTTCGTCACGACGATCGCGGCAAAGCGCCGGTCGGCGAACGGCCATGGGTCGGCTCCCTCCAAATCCACGGTAACGATCTCGACCCCCGGGCGGCCGGCCAGGTCGCCGACGCCTCTGGTGTCGACATCGACGCCGACGACCGCATGGCCGCGGGCTTGGAACAGCCGCAAATGCCGTCCGCGGCCACAGGCCAGATCCAGCACGGCGCCGTCCTTCGGCACCAGCGGCGCGAAGCGCGCCACCCAGGCCGACGGTTGAAGCCCCGGGCGAGACCCGTTGCCGCTTGTTGTTTCCGATTCCGCAACCAAGGTTTCGATAGTATGACAGAACAAGCTTGGAGTTGAGCGCTCGCCGATGATCCTGTTCGATTTACGCTGCCGGGACGGCCATGGCTTCGAGGCCTGGTTCAAGAACGGCGCCACCTATGACGATCAGGTGGCCGCCGGAATCGTGAGTTGTCCGGTCTGTGGCTCGACGGCGGTCGAAAAGGCACCGATGGCCCCGCGGATCCTGAAGGGCCAGGCGGGCCGCTCCGGGCCCGACGAAAGGGCCGGGTCGGAAGGTCTGGCGGCGTCCGGGGACCGGCCGGTTGCGATGGGCCAGATCCGCGAGAAGCTGACGGCCTTGCGACGCCATGTCGAGGAGAACAGCGACGATGTCGGCAAGCGCTTCGCCGAAGAGGCGCGCCGGATTCACTATGGCGAAGTGCCGCATCGCGACATCCATGGCAGCGCGTCCGACGACCAGGCGGCGGAGCTTGCCGACGAAGGGGTCGCCTTCACGCAGATTCCCTGGATTACCCGTTCCGACTCGTAAGGCGGCCATCGCCCCGAACCTGCCTGTCCCGGCCGCTGTCCGGTGGCGCGTGTGGCGGCGGTGAATTGGGCGCTCGCCGGTAGAACCGGGCGGAGTGGCGGAATTAGCCATTGACTTGTCGGCTGTTACTAGCCACCTGTAGGCGATGAATTAACGCGGCGTTTCGCCGTGGGTTCAGCTTACCGAATCGGCCGCCTTTCGTCCAAGGCGCGGGCGGCCGGCCATCGCTCACATGGCGTGGGGTGCAACCGGGCGACGCTTCGGCGTCGCGCCGTCGGGGTTTTTCGGACCCATTCGACGGTTTCGGGCGGTTCGGTGACGATCATGCCTTCAACGGCCGTTACGCGGTCGACGGGCAGGCATCACAGGCAACAAAGGCAAAGGAGAACTGCATTGACCGATCAACCGCTCGCCAACAAGACGGTGGCCGTGCTTGTCGCAAACGGCTTCGAAGAGACTGATATGACCGAGCCGCAGCGCGCTCTGCTGGCGGCCGGTGCCACCATCAAGCTGGTTTCGTCGGAACAGGCTCTGGTGAATGGCTGGCATGGCGACGGTTGGGGCCATTATTTCACGGTCGATGTCGTGATTTCCGACGCCCTGGCCGCCGATTTCGATGCTCTGGTGGTGCCGGGCGGCGAGCGCAGCGTGCAGAAGCTGGCCAGCAATCCGCACACCAAGCGATTCCTCAGGGGTTTCGTCGACGGCGAGAAGCCGCTGGCGATGATCGGCAAGGCCGTGACTCTGCTGACCGTCGCCGAACGGGCCGCCGGTCGCAAGCTGGCAGCGTCCGAGACCGAGGCCGAGAGCCTGCAGGCGGCCGGCGCCGAGATCCAGGAAGAGGCGATCTTTGTCGATGGCCCGCTGGTCTCCGCGCGGGAAGATGCGGCCTCGTCGGCCCTGAAGGACGAGGTTCTCCGGGTCTTCAGCGACCACGCAATCGCCTTGGCGGCCGCTGCCTGATCCTCTCGCGCCTCTATCGGTGCGACAACGCCGGCCCGGCGACGGGCCGGCTTTTTTTGTGTCACGGGACGCGATCCAGCCGGCTTTAACCATATCGCTACCGCCATCGGGTGAAATCGGTCGGCGACCGATCTGCGGTGTCGCGGAACGAGCGGGCGGTGGAGCACGACATGGGTAAGGGACGCGGTTTGACGGTGCGGCCGGTCGGGTGGGCCTTGGTCGGCGCCATCTGGCTATTGGCGTTGCCCGCCGCGGCTGAGAACGACAGCTGCCGCTATGCCTTCGACGGCGAATGCGACGAGCCGACGATCTGCGACCAGGGCACGGATTCCTTCGATTGCCGGCGCACCGGCACGCCCGGACCGAACGACTGTTTCTGGTCCTATGACGGCGAGTGCGACGAGCCGCGGATCGGCACCAACAGCTGTCCGGTCCGCTCCGACAGTTGGGACTGCCGCGGCGAGGGGCCGCCGCCGGGTGCCGAGAGCTGCCCCTATAGCGAGGACAACGAATGCGACGAGCCGGGCGGCACCGGCCTGTGTCTCGCCGGAACCGACACGCTCGACTGCCAGCGCAGCGCCGACGCAGCCGCTGGCGGCGATTGCCAATGGGTCGATGACGGCGAATGCGACGAGCCGGGCCGTGGGACCGGGTTGTGCCGGGCCGGAACCGACACCGCCGATTGCGCCGTCGACCGCACGATTGTCACCGGCAATGGCTGCCCCTGGGCCTATGACGGCGAATGCGACGAGCCCGGCATCGGTACCGGCAGTTGCCCCGCCGGCAGCGACTCGTCGGATTGCCGGGGCGACGATGGCGGCATCTTCTTCGGCGCCGACGACCGGATCTTCGTGGATGCCCAAGCCTATCCGTGGAGCGCGATCGGCAAGGTGGTCTTCCAATCGGGCGGTCACTGCACCGCCACCATCGTCGGCCGCCGCGTCCTGCTGACCGCCGCCCATTGCCTGTTCGGCGGCGAGCAGAATGCCCAGATCGATCCTCCGGTCGCCTTTTATGCCGGGCTCGACGGCGACCGGCACCGCGCCGCGGCGAAGGTCCTGCGCCACTTCATCGCGCCGGGCTACGACAATCGCGCCCACGGCCGGACCGACACCATCGACGGCTTCGACTGGGCCTACCTGGTCGTCGACCGCGACATCGGTTCCGAGGCCGGCATCATCGAGGTCATGCCGGTGACCCCGGCGGAGCTGGAAGCCGCCGTGACGCGAAACTGGTACACGGTCTACCAGGCCGGCTACAGCTCCGACAGCAGCGACCGGCTGACGGTGAATGTCGGGTGCCCGATCGTCAGCTATTTCGAGAACCACACCATCTATCACGAATGTGACACGCTGCACGGCGACAGTGGTTCGCCGATCTTCGTGGCGGAGAACGGCCGCTATCGGATCATCGCGCTGGAATCGGCGTCGTATCCGAACGACGCGGGACCCTTTCCGATGTTCAACATGGCGGTCGACAGCCGCAGCTTCTACCCGGAATTCCTGCGCCTGGTGCGACCGAAGCGGTGACCGCCCCTAGAGTCCACAGGACCTAGTGTCCTGATTCTGAAATTCGCAATAGCGAATTCCAGAATCAGGACACTAACTGTTTGATTCTAGTGTCATTCAGCTTCCGAAACTCGGCACATGAAATGTGCCGATCTTCGAAACCATGACACTAGCGATCCTTGGCATTCCGTCGCCGGCGTCCCCAAACGCCGGCGCCGGCGCCGGCTACAGCGCCAAATATAAAAGCCACGCGCCGCCCAGCGCGATCAACCCGCCGAGCACCCGCACGCCCCGGCTCGAGGTTGCGTTGACGACGATCGAGTCGAAACCGATGCCGGCCGCCAGCGCCGTCAAGGCGCCGACCGCGAAGCCCAGGAAGCCGAGAAAATCGCTGCCGCGCGGGCCGATGGCGGCACCGTGATAGACGAAGATCACCGCCCCGATGGCGAGGCCGATCAGGCCGCCGAGGACGACGTCGAAGACCACCAGAAGCCCGAGCCCGATCACCGAGAGCGGCAGTACGAGGCTCCGAAAGGGCAGCGATATGCCGAGCTTCGGCACGGCGATGCCGATCGCCAGGCCGATCAGGACGGCGAGCGGCATGCGCCACTTCTCCTTGCCGCCGAGCACCGCCACCCAGAGCCCGGCGGCGATCAGCGCCAACAAGGTCGCCGTCGCGCCGAAAGGCACCATGAACTGGTTCGCGAAGGATCCGCTGATCATGACTTGGTCGTCCCTTCCTGATCGTGGCGCCGGCCGGGGACCGGCGGCGGCCCGGATCTCGCTAGCCCGGCCCACGACATATCGCCGGAACATGGCGATTCGATAGTCGAGGCCGGCGCGAATCGGGCGATTTGCCGCAATCCAGTGTCGTGGTTTCGAAGTTCGGCACATTTCAAGTGCCGAATTCGGAAGCTGAATGACACTCGAATCAGATAGTTCGTGTTCCTTTGATCCTGGAATTCGCGATTGCGAATCTCAGAATCGGGACACTAGCGGCGAAATCCTGAACCAAGCGTGAACATTTCCGCCGAAATCGGCCGTACCGACGGTCGCGCGGTCGGCGGCGCCGAGACTGGCCATCCGCCGCTTGCGCCGGCCGCCGCCCGGCCGCATTCTGCCACCGGACTGGAGGGTGCCGGCATGACCACCGACCCGCTGATCGCCCATTTCGAGATGCTGGCCAGCTACAACGCCCTGGCCA